>NZ_JBSFJX010000075.1:0-41859 GCF_053598275.1 Streptomyces sp. NPDC001156
CGGTCGGCGAGGGTTTTGGTGACCTTCTCTCCGCAGAAGCATGTCTGAGACAACTTCGTGGTGAAGGTGGAGGCACGGAGCATCCGCCCGCCGGTTTTCTCGCACTCGCGGGCTATGGCGGTGATGAATCTGCCTGGTGTGCTGGCCTGCAGGGCTTTACCCCACAGGCGGTACCAGGTGCGGATGTCGCAGTCCTCAATGGTGAGGTTCGCACCATGCTCGGCGACGATGTCTTCGGCTAGGCGCCTGGCGCGGTGGTCTTTCGCCGCGGCAGCGGCCGCCGCGGCTTCGGAGAGCTGGGCACGGTTGAGGCGGTAACCGACCGACAGAACATCCCGTCGGTACGCCTGCTTCGGAACTCCCGTCTTGTTCCTTGCGCGGGCACCGCCGGGCACCTGGACGGCCCGCTCGGGCAGGCCGGCGGCCGCACGTCGCTCGGCCCGGGCATGCTGCCGCTTCGAGGGCCCGTATTGGCCGGGGTTCGATGCCCTGCGGGAGCGGTCCAGGGCGCGCTTGCGGCCACGTTCCTTGCGCCGGGCTCTCGCCAGGACGGCGCGTTCGTCCTCGGAGAGCTGGATCCGGGTCGCCTCGATGTCGCCGTGGGCAGGGTCGAAGTCGGAGGGGAAGGAGACGATCGACAGGTTGGAGACGTTGCCGTCGACCCCACCGACCCTTTCCAGGGCAGCCGCAGCGGCTCGCCGAGCTTTCGTAGCGGGAGATGTGTAGGCGCCGCAGAGGACCATCAGGTGGGCTTCATACGCCCACCCGCCCGGCGCGGACGCGTCACGACGGCGTACGAGGTCAATCTTGTGCCACGTCTGCGGGTTGTTCAGAAAGTGCAGCAGACGCGGCCAGCGGCCGGAGCCGGAGGGCAGGCGTACGGGCAGGACCAGTTCGCCGCGGCTTGAATCGGCGCCGCCGGTGAACACAACGGCCAGCGCCCCATTGTGATCCCACCACGTCGCGGCCCGAGTCTTCGGTTTGCCCTTCGCCGTCACCTCACCCGTCGCAATTCGTTCCGAAGGCCGCGACGGTGCAGGCATACGCCCGGGCTGCTCGAGAACACGCGCCCCCGAGGGGAGAGCGGCGGCCTGCTCAGGCGTGATAACGGTTGGCGCAAGGTTGCGGTGCCGGTAGGCGGCCAGGTGCCCGGCGAGCGTGCCGTGCAGGCGGAACGTCTCCCACTTACGGGCCCTGGTGTGCGAGCGTGCACGGCCTGGGATACGGGTGTAGTCCCACCACCGGCCCACGCGTGGCCGCCCGTGTCGGCGGCCGGAGGAGTCCGGGAACAGGTGCCGGCTCACCGACGTCTCGAAGACCTCGTCGGCCTGGTGCATCACCAGCGCTTTGGTGACGTGATGGCCCAGATGCCTGGAATTTTCCATGTGCCGCCAGGCGCGGTGTTCCATCCCTTCCCGGGACAGGCCAAGCTCAAGACGCCAGGCCCTCGCATCCCTCTGGCGCCGGACATCGCCGCCCCAGTACGCATCGACCGCGTCCCTGGCATCCCGCTGCAGCGCACGCTTGACGGACCACATGGCCGAGTACAACTGCTCAACCCGGCGCCGAGTGCCCGGGTCGTGAACGTCCAACGGAAGGCGGATCACCGCAAGCTCGGTGTCCGCACCCCGCGCCCACCGTTTCCCTTTGTTCTTGCCCCGGAAGCGGCGGGCAGCAGCATCGGAGGCAGGTACGGCCTCACGCAGCTGCGTGCTCACCGATGCCCCACCTCCCCTTTTCCGCTCACGACCCCCACACCCGTCCGCGGCTCGGCCAGCGCGCGGCAACCAACGCCGAAGCTACATGCCGCCACTGACAACGCCCCGTGCGGCGACACCACCTCACGGCTCTACGATCCATCCATGCGTCCACGTCTTGCCCGCTGCTCGCCGGCTGACCTTCACGCATGGACGCTCGCCGATCTTCTCGGACCACCACCCACCGACCGGCGCGAACTGTGGATCGTCGACGGCACGCTGATCCCGTCTACGACCAGCAGCGCACTGCGAAGAGCAAGAACTACCGGCGTAGCGTCAACGTACAGATCGTCTGCCGCGCAAAGGACCGCCGCGTCGGCGATGCGTGGCCAGGCAACCGCAACGACGTTGTCGTCTTCCGCGAAACGCTTGATAAAACGCTCGCCGACCATCCTCGGCTGTCTGGGGACGGCGGCTACCGCGGCAGCGACCGCGTCCGAACGCCACGCCGCAGGCCCGGCGGCCGCACCATCAAAGACCGGAACTACCGCCGGTTCCGTACACACCGAGCTGCCGCAGAACACACCAGCGCCCGACTCAAAGACCACCAGATCTTGCGCCAATGCCGACGCCGCGGCAACACGATCAACCACGCCGCCGCAGGCGTCGCCACACTCCACAACCTCAAGCTCGACATCCAGTAGACGAAGCACCCACCACGGTGAGGTGCGTCCCGACCCGCATTACGTGACAGCACTTAGGAGATCTGGCGTGGAAGAGCTCGTCATCCGGGACGCCGACGTCGTGGACGGCAGCGGGGAACCCGCCTACCGCGCCGACGTGGTCGTCGACAACGGCAGGATCGTCTCCATCGTCAAGGAGGCCGCGGCGGCCGGCTGCCAGCGCCCCGAGGCCCGCCGCGAGCTGGACGCAGAGGGCCTGGTCCTCTCCCCCGGCTTCATCGACATGCACGCGCACAGCGACCTGGCCCTGCTGCGCGACCCGGACCACAGCGCCAAGGTCGCGCAGGGCGTGACGCTCGAGGTCGTCGGGCAGGACGGGCTGTCGTACGCCCCGGTCGACGACCGTACGCTCGCCGAGGTGCGCCGCGCGATCACCGGCTGGAACGGCTACGGCGACGACATCGACTTCACCTGGCGGTCCGTCGGCGAGTACCTGGACCGCCTGGACGAGGGCATCGCGGTCAACGCCGCGTATCTGATCCCGCAGGGCACGGTCCGGATGCTGGCCGTCGGCTGGGAGGACCGGGAGGCGACACCCGAGGAGCTCGACCGGATGCGGCGACTGGTCGCGGAGGCGATGGAGCAGGGCGCCGTCGGCATGTCGTCCGGGCTCACCTACACGCCCGGCATGTACGCCCCGGACACCGAACTGGCCGAGCTGTGCCGGGTGGTGGCCTCCTACGGCGGCTACTACTGCCCGCACCACCGCTCGTACGGGGCGGGCGCCCTCGAGGCCTACGAGGAGATGGTGGCCCTCACTCGCGAGGCCGGCTGCGCGCTGCACCTCGCCCACGCCACCATGAACTTCGGCGTGAACGAGGGCCGCGCCCCCCAACTGCTGTCCCTGCTGGACAAGGCGCTCGCGGCGGGCGCGGACATCACGCTGGACACCTATCCCTACACCCCGGGTTCGACGACGCTGGCCGCGATGCTGCCGAGTTGGGCGAGCGAGGGCGGTCCCGAGGAGATCCTCGCGCGGCTCGCCGACGACGCGGTGGCCGAGCGGATCCGGCACGACATGGAGGTCACCGGCGCCGACGGCTGCCACGGCGTCCCCATCGAGTGGGACACGATCGAGATCTCCGGGGTGAGCGGGCCCGGGCTCGTCTCCTACATCGGCCGGACCGTCCAGGAGTCGGCGGACCTGCGCGGCGAGGCCCCGTGGACGACGGTCCGGCGGCTGCTGGTCGAGGACCGGCTCGGCCCCACGATCCTGCAGCACGTGGGCCATGAGGAGAACGTGCGGGCGATCATGCGCCACCGGGTCCACACCGGCGGCTCGGACGGCATCCTCCAGGGGGCGAAACCGCACCCGCGCGCCTACGGCACGTTCCCGCACTATCTCGGCCGGTATGTGAGGGAGTTGGGAGTGCTGTCGCTGGAGGAGTGCGTCGCCCATCTCACCTCGCGGCCGGCGGCCCGGCTGCGGCTGCCGGACCGCGGCCTGGTCCGCGAGGGACACCGCGCGGACCTGGTCCTCTTCGACCCGGCCACGGTCGCCGCGGGCGCCACCTTCGGGCGGCCGCGCACGCTTCCCACGGGCATCCCGTACGTCCTGGTCGACGGCCGCTTCGCGATCGAGGACGGACGCAGGACGGACGTCCTCGCCGGGCGGGCGGTCCGCCGGACTCCGGTGTGACCGCCCGCCCCGCGCCTTCGGCGCCGGATGCTACGGCTTGGGCAGGACGCAGCCGCTCGCGTTCAGGTTCAGCTTGTTGCCGGTGCCGAAGCATGCGGGGAGCTGGTACGTCTCCTCGGCGTAGTTGATCCCCTGACGGACGGTCACGTTGCCGCTCGCGTCGACCTCGCAGGGGTTGTCCACCGTGCAGGTCTGGCCGTCCTCGTTGCCGGTGTTGTTGACCGCGACGACCTTGCCGGTGGAGGTGTCGACGACGGGCGATCCCGAGGTGCCGCCGATGGTGTCGCAGGCGGAGGTGTAGCGGACCGAGTCCTTCCAGGTCCAGCCGCCCTCCTTCAGGCGGTAGACGAACCCGTCGATGGTGCAGCTGTAGATCCGCTTCCAGTACCCGGAGACGACCTTGATCGCGGTGCCGGCGACCGGGTGGGTGTCGGCGACGGTGAGCGCACCGATGCCGTACGAGCTCTTGATCTGCGCGTAGGTGCGGGTCAGCTGGTAGATCGTCACGTCCGTGTCGGTCATGGTCGAGTAGGCGACCTTGCTCGCACGGAGGGTGGCGACCTTGGTGCCGGAGGAGTTGAGCAGGCCGAAGCTGCGGCTGGAGGCCTGGTCGACGATGACCTCGCCGGGGTTCGGGAATCCGGTCTCCAGGCAGTGGCCGTTGGTGAGCACGAGCGCCGGGTCGCTGTCCGCGGAGTTCGGGAAGCGGATGACGGAGCCGGAGCAGTTGCTGAGCGAGACGGTGCCGGCGAAGTCGACGGCCTGGACGGTGGCCGTCCCGGGCGCCGTGGCCACCGTGCCGGACGTCGCCGCGGACTGGGGTTCCGCGACCGCCGGCGCCGCGGCCGCCCCGGCGATGACCAGAGCGAAGAGCGCGGCGACGAGAGGCTTTCTCATGTGGGGGTCCCCTCTGGATGAGGTTGCGATGACGGGGAGGACCGGAGGTCTTCCTGCCCTCCTGGTTTGTCATGCGCATTGTCAGCAGTGGGGTGTACGGGGGCAAGGAGCGGTTTTCGGCCGCTTCAGGCGGCCGCCGGAACCGCCGTCACGCATGCCGGAGGAACCGGCGCGCGGACCGGCGGCACCCTCACGGCAGCCGCCCGTCGGTGCACCCTCCTGCCGGACACCGCAACCCGGCGCGCCCGCCCGCCTGGGACCGCGTCCCGGCCTCCGGCCCGGCGGTGCCCCCCGGAGCGCTCGTCTATCCGTGCCCCTTGGGGGGGCGGTGCCCATGGCCCGGCCCGCCGGGCCAGTCACCCCAGCCGCCGCTCGCGGTGGCGGAGGGGGATGGACTGGTGGGCGCCGGGGAGGAGGATGCCGGGGGAGCGGGCCGCGAGGCCGCGGTCGTCGGCGACACCGTGACGGCCGGTGCCGGTTCGCGGCTACTGGACGGCTCTGCGGTGACGGAGGGGGAAGCGGAGGCGGCGGACCCGTCCGCGTTCGACGCGGACGGGGTGGTCGGCGACGAGGACGGCGCGCCCTTCGGGCGTATGGACTCGCCGGCATCACCCGGCGCACCCGAGGAGCCGGAACCGAAGCCGGCCACGAGCGCGACGGCGATGCCCACCGCGCCCAGCGCGCCGACGGCGACGGCCGCCCGCCGGGGCAGCCCGGAGCGGCGCTGCGCGAGCCGTGCCTCCCGGCGTGAGCCGACCTCCGGCCGGGGCGTCACGGGGGTCGGCGCATCGGGGACCGGCGCATCGGGGACCGCGGGCAGTTTCTGCGTCTCGTCGTAGGCGTTCTGCCAGCCGTGGGCGGCCGCGGGATCGTTGTACTGCTCGTACTCGGGCGCCGTCGCGGCATTCGGGTGGTACACGTTCGGGGGACCCTGTGGGCCGCCGTTCGCCGGGTGCACCCCCTCCGTGGCGTACCCACCCTCCGCACCGTTCGCGGCATTCGCCCCGTCGGCCCCGCCGTCGTGCCCCTGCTCCCATGCCATGGGCGTGCATTTTAGGGGTGAGAGTGATCCGCGGGGCAGTTACCAGCGATAACCGCTCAAACCCACCGTGCTCCACGTGGTGGAAAACACGCGGCACGAGGCGGTATGCGGCCGTAAGCTCACGGACATGCAGGTGATCCAGTCCACGAAGCTCGCCAACGTCTGCTACGAGATCCGGGGCCCGGTTCTCGAGGAGGCCATGCGACTGGAGGCCGCGGGCCACCGCATCCTCAAGCTCAACACCGGCAACCCGGCCGCCTTCGGCTTCGAGTGCCCGCCCGAGATCCTCGAGGACATCCTGCGCAACGTCTCGACGGCGCACGGGTACGGCGACGCCAAGGGCCTGCTCGCGGCCCGCCGGGCGGTCGTGATGCACAACCAGACCCTCGGCATCGAGACGGACGTCGAGCACGTCTTCATCGGCAACGGCGTCTCCGAACTGATCGTGATGGCGATGCAGGGCCTGCTGGACGACGGCGACGAGGTGCTCGTGCCGGCCCCCGACTACCCCCTGTGGACGGCGGCGGTGTCGCTGTCGGGCGGTACGGCCGTGCACTACCGCTGCGACGAGCAGTCGGACTGGATGCCGGACCTCGCCGACGTGGAGCGGAAGGTCACCGACCGCACCAAGGCGATCGTCATCATCAACCCCAACAACCCGACGGGCGCCGTCTACGACGAGGCGGTGCTCCGCGGTCTGACGGACATCGCGCGCCGGCACAACCTCCTCGTCTGCTCCGACGAGATCTACGACAAGATCCTCTACGACGGCGCGACGCACACGCCGACGGCGGCGGTGGCCCCGGACCTGCTGACCCTCACCTTCAACGGCATGTCGAAGGCGTACCGGGTGGCGGGATACCGGGTGGGCTGGATGTCGATCTCGGGCCCCCGGGCACACGCGGCGTCGTACATCGAGGGGCTGACCATCCTCGCGAACATGCGGCTGTGCGCGAACATGCCGGGTCAGCACGGTGTGGTGGCGGCGCTCAGCGGCCGCCAGACGATCAACGAGCTGGTGCTGCCGGGCGGACGTCTGAAGGAGCAGCGGGACGCGGCGTACGAGCTGCTGACGCAGATCCCGGGTGTGTCGTGCGTCAGGCCGAAGGGGGCGCTGTACCTCTTCCCCCGCCTCGACCCCAAGGTCTTCAAGATCAAGGACGACCGCCAGATGGTCCTGGACCTGCTGCGCCGCGAGAAGATCATGGTCGTGCAGGGGACGGGCTTCAACTGGCCGGAGCCCGATCACTTCCGGGTGGTGACACTGCCGACCGTGCAGGACCTGACCTCGGCGATGACCCGCATAGGGGACTTCCTGGACGGCTACAGCCAGCCCTGAGGCTCACCGTGCGTGTTCGGCGCACACGTTGCGCGATCCGGCTCAACTTTAGACGAAATCCAAGCTAGGATGGTTTCCTGTCAGAGCACAGGAGGCCGTCCCATGTACGAACCGATCCGCACCAAGTCGGTCCACACGACGGCTTGCACCACGCCTGACTTCCCGCACCGTTCGCGCGAGGAGGAGCTGGACATCCAGCTCGCGGGTCATCTGGCGGCACTGCTCGCGGTGACGGACGAGCTGCGGGCGCTGGAGCCCTCCGGGGAGCTGGATACGGCCGCCGAGCGACTGGCCTGCCAGGTGGCACGGCTGCGATGGGGCTCCCCCCTGCCCGAGCGCAGCCGAGAGCTTGGGGGAGGAGTGCCGCCGACCCCTGCGGCACGAGCTGCACACGGCGACGCGTCGCGCGTCACGGAACTGCACCGGCGCGCCCACGCGCTGGCGGGCCGCGCCCTGGTGGTCGCGGCGTCCCGCGCCGACACGGCCGCGGCGATCCTGTCCGCCGAACGCATGGACGCGCACACCGCCGCGCTGGCCGGGCCCCGGGCGCCCATCGCCGCCGGCTGATCCCTCCGGGCCGCGGCGAGCGGCCCCCTCGGACGGCCCCGGTCCGCGTGCACCCGCAGCGACGCGCGGACCGGGCGCCACAGCACTGCGTTCGGGTGGTCTGCCGTCCCGAAGCGCCTGCCGAATGGCGGTGCCATCGGGAAGTCCTCGTAACGTCGGCGGAAATGACGGCCGTTCGACGAGATGTGACCAAGTGAGAAGTACGAGATTGTGGGCAGTGCTCGGCGGAACGGCGGCGGTCGCCGCGGGCGCGGCGATCTGGACCGCGCAGTCCCCGTCGACCGCACCATCCGATTCCAAGCCCGCTTCAGCGGCTGAGAAGAACCAGCAGGCCAACTCCCTTCTGCAGAGCGCCCTTGTGCAGGAGCAACGCCAGGACTCCAAGGGCGCGTCCCACACCTACAAGCGAGTGGTGGAACTCGACCCCGGCAACAAGCTCGCCTGGTACAACCTGGGGGTCATCGCGCAGCGGGACGGCAGGACGACCGATGCCCGCGCCGCCTACGACAAGGCACTGAAGGCCGATCCGGGTTACACACCGGCCCTCTACAACAAGGCGATGCTGCTGAAGTCGAGCGAACCCGATGCGGCCATGGAACTTCTTCGGCGTTTTCTCGCCGCCGACCCGAAAGGTGCCGCGGCCCATCTGCAACTCGGGCACATTCTGGCGGAGAAGCACCGCGACAGTGAGGCCAAGGACGAATTCCGTCGTGCCGTCGCGGCCAATCCCTCACTGCGTTCCCAAGTGCCGAATCAGTTCAGATAAGTCCGGAGAAAAAAGGGACGGTGCCCCGAGAGGTCAGTCTCGGGGCACCGTCACATTCCCTGATGAGGCGGCAGCCACTGACTTCTGCCGCTCGCGCGGGAATCAGACGCCCGGCACCCTCGCACAGACGATGTAGGCCGTGAGGGTCTGCCCGGGGGCGAGGAGGCCGGCAGCGGTGACGTGCCACTCGTCGGGGGCCGTGTCGACGGGGCGGTTCTCGACCACGTTGACGACAGGGAGGAGGGGCGTGGTGCCGATCAGGTAACCGCCGCCAACGACTTCGTCGTTGTTGTCGGCGCATGTGGCGACCGAGGTACCCGGAACGAGGTCGGTGGTCGGGCTGGGGTCAGTCCTGACGTAGGTGTCGGCGTATCCGGACGGACCGGCAGGGCCCTCGGGACCCCGGGGACCCGGGTCGCCCCGCTCGCCCCGCTCGCCGCGCGGACCGGGGTCGTTGACGGTCACACCGGACTTGTGCATCGTCCCGGCGACGGCCATCGCGCTCGGGGCGACATTGAGTGCGAGGGCAAACGCGCCCGCCACCACAACGGCGGTTTTCACGCGTGAACTTCGGATCGTGCTACGGCTCACCAGAGAACCTTCCTCGAACTTGAGGGATCAGACCGCAAGCGCGCGCACTCGGTGCGCCATTCGCATGCGTGCCACGTCGCCTTTTGACGCCGGGCGAACTCATTGTTTACTCTCCGAATTCAAACGATTACGAAAAGTGCCCGTGTCATACGCCAAGGTCACCCGAGCAGCGGCAGTCACGCCCCACCGCTGATCGGCGTGGCTCATTCCGGTTGCGTACCGGGACCGGTCCGTCACCCCCTGTTCACCGCGGACCAGGGGGAACGTTGGGTTCCGGGAGCACGCTCCTCGCGTGAGACGTATCGCAGGAATCGTCCTCGCGGTGCTGCTGATCGGCGGAGTTGTGGCAGCCGTCGTCGCGGGCCGCGAAGGTAAGGACAACAGCACGGCAACGAAGACCGTGCGGGGAGTGATCGGATCGGAGAAGGCGGAGTTCTTCGCCGATCCCGCCGTGGTGAAGGCCCTAGCCGCCAAGGGCTACACCGTCAAGACCGAGACCTCCGGGTCCTGGGCCATGGAGGGACTCGACCTCAAGGGGTACGACTTCGCCTTCCCCTCGAGCCAGGCGCCCGCCGACGCGCTCGCCGGCAAGTTCCACGTCCGGCAGCCGCTCCCCCGGCCCTTCTACTCCCCGCTGGTCGTCGTGGCCCACCGCAACGCCGCCCAGGTGCTCGCCGCCAACGGGATCGCCACCCTCGACCACCACCGCGGCACCCTCCGTATGGCCGCCTTCCTGGACGCCGCGCGCCACGACCGCACCTGGCAGCAGCTCAAGGGCGCCGCCGGGCACGGGGAGTTGACCGGGACGCTCTACATCGCCAGCACTGATCCCAACACCTCGAACTCGGGCGCCCTGTACCTCGCCGCCGCGAGCTATGTGGCGGCGGGCGGCCGGGTGGCGGCGAGCGACGCCGACGTCGGCCGCACCGCTCCCCTGATGCGCAAACTGATCAGCGTCCAGGGTGCCCAGCAGTCCAGTTCGGACGCCGCCTTCCGGGACTTCATCAGCGGTGCGGGCAATCCGCTCGTCCTGGTGTACGAGTCACAGGTGGCCTCGCTGCTCCGCGACGGTCAGGGCGCGGACGACCTCACCGTCCTCTACCCCGACACCACCGCCAACAGCGACCACACCGTCGTACCCCTCACCGAGGCCGGCCGGGACCTCGGTGAACTCCTCACCACCGACCCGGCGTTGCGCAAGCTCGCCGTCCGGCACGGGTTCCGGCCGCAGGGCGACACCGCCGAGTTCACGGCCGCCACCGCCTCGTACACCCAGTACCTCAACCAGAAGCTGACCGGCATCCGGCAGGCGCCCGTGCCCACCTCCGCGGTGCTGCACGAGATGGCGCGCCGGGCCCGGGCCCAGGGGGGAGACCGCACATGACCGACAACGACGACGCCTTCACCTTGACCCCGCCCGAGCCCGTCGCCGCCGTGCCGCGGGAGAAGGCCGGCGGGTTCGTACCGCTCGACGACTCCGTACGCGCGGACATGGACCGGAAGGCCACCGCCTATATCGAGGGACTCGCCGCGCTCGACGCCCGCTCTCCCCAATTCGCCGGCAAGGTCGGGGAGATCACCGCGCTCGGCGCGAGCGAGATGCGCAACGCCGCCGCCCAGTCCAATCGCATGCTGGAGCGCACCATCCGCAGCCTGCCCGGCAAGGGCGAGGACGCCCAGTCGAGGGTCGGCGGCTCGCTCGTCGAACTGCGGCGGGTGGTGGAGGACCTGGATCCGCGCGACCTGCCGGCCAACAAGGGACGGAAGTTCCTCTCCCGGCTCCCCGGCGGCAACAAGCTGCGCGACCACGTCGCCAAGTACGCCTCCGCGCAAGGCACCCTGAACAAGATCGTCGGGTCCCTGCGCGGCGGTCAGGACGAACTGCGCCGCGACAACGCGGCACTCCAGACCGAGCGCGTCCGCCTCTGGGAGACCATGGGCAAGCTCCAGGAGTACGTCGTACTCACCGAGGCTTTGGACACGGCGGTCGAGCAGCACATCGCGGGCGTCGAGGCGGCCGATCCCGCGCGGGGCGACACCCTGCGGGCCGATGTCCTGTTCCCGGTCCGGCAGAAGCACCAGGACCTGCTGACCCAGCTCGCGGTGTGTGCGCAGGGCTACCTCGCCATGGACGTCGTGCGTCGCAACAACGACGAACTGATCAAGGGCGTGGACCGCGCGGCCACCACGACCGTCTCGGCGCTGCGCATCTCCGTGATGCTCGCTTCCGCCCTGGACAATCAGCGCAAGGTCGTCGACCAGGTGAACGCCCTGCGGGGCACCACCGAGGACCTCATCCGCGGCAACGCCGAGTTGCTCGCGACGCAGAGCGGCGAGATCCAGCGCATCGCCGCCGATCCGGCGGTCGGCGCGGAGACGCTCCGCTCGGCCTTTCAGCAGATCTACCGCACCCTCGACGCCATCGACACCTACAAGGCGCAGGCGACGGAGACCATGGCGGCCACGGTGGAGTCCCTGACGGCGGAACTGCAGGAGGCCAGCTCGTACTTGGAGCGGAGCCGGTCGCAGAGCGCGCTGGAGGGAGGGCTCGGATGAGACGACGTCTGGCCGTGGTCGCCGGGCTCGCCGTCCTGCTGACCGCCTGTACGGTCCCGAAGGGCGAGCCGAAGGACCGCGGCGCGCCCGGGCCCGGCACCCTGCGCGTCCTCGCCTCCAGTGAGCTCAGCGACATGGCGCCGATCCTCGACCAGGTGCGCAAGAGCACCGGTATCACCGTCCGGCCCACCTACATGGGCACCCTCGACGCCGTGGACCTCCTGGCGAAGGGCAAGGTCGACGGCGCGTACGACGCCCTGTGGCTCTCCTCCGACGACTACCTCCGCCTCCGCCCCGACGCCGCGAGCAAGGTCGTCTCCGAGACGCCGGTCATGTCCAGCCCGGTCGCCATCGGTGTCAAGCCCCGGACCATCAGCGCACTGCACTGGGACCCCGAGCACGTCACCTGGTCCCAGGTCGAGCAGGCCGTGCAGGACGGCAGGCTCACCTACGGCATGACCGACCCCGCCCGCTCCAACTCCGGGTTCTCCACGCTGATCTCGGTCGCCTCCGGACTGTCCGGCGCCCAGTCCGCGCTCACCGAGGCGGACGTCGCCAAGGCCACCCCGAAGCTGAAGGAGTTCTTCAAGGGGCAGAAGCTGACATCGGGCTCGTCCGGCTGGCTGGCCACCGCGTACACCCGCCGCGGCAGCGTCGACGCCCTGCTCAACTACGAGTCCGTCCTCAAGGGCATCCGGGGCCTGACCGTGATCCGCCCCCGCGACGGCGTGGTCAGCGCCGACTACCCCCTCTCCTCGCTCGCCTCGACGAGCCCCGGCACCCGCGACGACGTCCGCCGTCTCGCCGAGGCCCTGCGCACCCCGGCCGTGCAGCGGATGATCACCGAACGCACACACCGCCGCCCGGTGGTCGCGTCGGTACGGCCCGCCGTGGGTCTCGACCCGAGCCGGCGGCGGGAACTGCCCTTCCCCGGCACGCGCAGCGTGGCGGACCGCCTCCTCGACGCCTACGAGAACAAACTGCGCCGCCCGTCCCGGACCGTGTACGTCCTGGACACCTCGGGATCGATGGAGGGTGACCGCCTCGCCCGGCTGAAGCGGGCCCTCACCGACCTCACCGGCGACTTCCGCGACCGGGAGGAGGTCACGCTGATGCCGTTCGGCTCGCAGGTCAAGAGCGTACGGACGCATGTCGTCAGCCCCGCCGATCCGCGGCGGGGCCTGGACGCCATCCGCGCGGACACCGAGGCGCTCCACGCCGACGGCGACACCGCCATCTACACCTCGCTGGAGAAGGCGTACGGGCAGCTCGGCGACGACCGTGACACCTTCACCTCGATCGTGCTGATGACGGACGGCGAGAACACCAGCGGTGCCAAGGCCGGTGACTTCGACGGCTTCCACCACCGGCTGACCGGCCACCAGCGGGACATCCCGGTCTTCCCCATCCTCTTCGGCGACTCCGACCAGGCGGAGCTGGAGCACATCGCCGACCTGACCGGCGGCCGCCTCTTCGACGCCCGGAAGGGCTCGCTCGACGGTGCCTTCGAGGAGATCCGTGGCTACCAGTAGGTTCCTGCGCTATGCCGAGTCCCGGAAGAACATCGCCGGGAGCGCCTGCGGACTCGTGGGCCTCGTGCTCACTTTCACCGGCGTCGCGGGCCCCTACTGGCCCGGCGTCGTCGCCGGTCTGTACGGTGCCGGCGCGCTGATCGCCCCGCCGGAACGCCCGACGCTGCCCCAGTTCCCCGACCCGTCGGCGCAACTGGACGAGCTGAGGGCCGACTTCGGGCAGCTGCGCGCCTATCTCGCGGACGTCGAGCTGCCGCCCGCTGCCGCCGGCCGGCTCACCGAACTGACGGACGTGCTGTCCGCGCTGCTGGACCCTGGCTGGGTCGCCGATGTGCTCGCGCAGGACCCCGAAGGCGTGCACGCGCTGTCGCGGGCCGTGCGCCAGGACCTGCCCGAGGCCGTCGACACCTTCGTACGCACACGCTGGTGGAGCCGGATGACACCGGGGCAGGAGCCGCCGGAACGTCATCTTGAGCGCCAGCTCACCCTGCTCCACGACGAGGCGAGCCGGCTGGCCTCCGCCCTGCGGGAGACGGAGGCGAGGCGGCAGGAGACCCACACCCGGTACCTGGAGGACCGCTCGAAGTGATCCGCCCCAGGACCGAGCGCAACGGGCCGGGCCTCGCACTCCGTGGTGCGGGGCCCGGCCCGTTCGCTGCCATCACCGCGGCCGGTCGTGACGACGTCGCAGGTCAGGGCAAGCCGGACCGGCCGCGGAGCTCATAGGGGCGTCAGCCCAGGCGCTGCACCAGCGCGCGGTACTGGTCCCACAGCTCCTTCGGCGTGTGGTCGCCGAACGTGTTGAGGTGCTCGGGGACGAGGGCCGCTTCCTCGCGCCACACGTCCTTGTCGACGGTGAGCAGGAACTCCAGGTCGGACTCCGACAGCTCCAGGCCGTTCGTGTCCAGCGCGTCCCTGGTCGGCAGCACGCCGATCGGGGTCTCGACGCCCTCGGCCTTGCCCTCCAGGCGCTCCACGATCCACTTCAGGACGCGGCTGTTCTCGCCGAAGCCCGGCCAGACGAACTTGCCCTCGTCGTTCTTGCGGAACCAGTTGACGTAGTAGATCTTCGGCAGCTTGGACTGGTCCTTGTCCTTGGCCACGTCAACCCAGTGACCCATGTAGTCGCCCATGTTGTAGCCGCAGAACGGCAGCATGGCGAACGGGTCGCGGCGCAGCTCGCCGACCTTGCCCTCGGCCGCGGCGGTCTTCTCGGAAGCGACGTTCGCGCCGAGGAACACACCGTGGTTCCAGTCGAAGGACTCCGTCACCAGCGGGACCGCGCTGGCGCGGCGGCCGCCGAAGAGGATCGCGGAGATCGGCACGCCCTTCGGGTCCTCCCACTCGGGCGCGATGATCGGGCACTGCGAGGCCGGGACCGTGAAGCGGGCGTTCGGGTGGGCGGCCGGGGTCTCGGACGCCGGTGTCCAGTCGTTGCCCTTCCAGTCGGTGAGGTGGGCCGGAGTCTCCTCCGTCATGCCCTCCCACCAGATGTCGTTGTCGTCGGTGAGGGCGACGTTGGTGAAGACGGAGTTGCCCCACAGCGTCTTCATCGCGTTGGCATTGGTGTGCTCACCGGTACCGGGAGCGACGCCGAAGAAGCCGGCCTCGGGGTTGATCGCGTACAGGCGGCCGTCCTGGCCGAACCGCATCCACGCGATGTCGTCGCCGATCGTCTCGACCGTCCAGCCGGAGATCGTCGGCTCCAGCATGGCGAGGTTCGTCTTGCCGCAGGCGCTCGGGAAGGCCGCGGCGACGTACTTCGACTCGCCCTGCGGGGGCGTGAGCTTGAGGATCAGCATGTGCTCGGCCAGCCAGCCCTCGTCGCGCGCCATGACAGAGGCGATGCGCAGGGCGTAGCACTTCTTGCCGAGCAGCGCGTTGCCGCCGTAGCCGGAACCGTAGGACCAGATCTCGCGGGACTCGGGGAAGTGCGAGATGTACTTGGTCTGGTTGCAGGGCCAGGCGACGTCCTTCTGGCCGGGCTCCAGCGGGGCGCCCAGCGTGTGGACGGCCTTGACGAAGAAGCCCTCGGGGCCGAGCTCGTCGAGGACCGCCTGGCCCATGCGCGTCATGGTCCGCATGGAGGCGGCCACGTACGCGGAGTCGGTGATCTCGACGCCGATCGCGGAGAGCGGAGAGCCGAGCGGGCCCATGCAGAACGGCACGACGTACATCGTCCGGCCGCGCATGGAGCCGCGGAACAGGCCGTTCTCCCCCTGGAATATCTCCCGCATCTCGGCGGGGGCCTTCCAGTGGTTGGTCGGGCCCGCGTCCTGCTCCTTCTCGGAGCAGATGAACGTCCGGTCCTCGACCCGGGCGACGTCGGACGGGTCGGAGGCTGCGTAGTAGGAGTTCGGGCGCTTGATCGGGTCGAGCTTCTTGAACGTGCCCTTGCGGACGAGCTCCTCGCACAGGCGCTCGTATTCAGCCTCGGATCCGTCACACCAGACCACACTGTCCGGCTGGGTCAGTTCAGCGATCTCGTTGACCCACGAGATCAGTTCCTTGTGCTGGGTGGGGACGGTTGAGGGAGCCGCGTTGTCGCGCGCCACGATCGCTCCTAGATGAGGGATTTTCTGTTGAGTGCCCCGTGGGGGCCGCGACCCGGATGCTTCGTAGCCGCTCATCCGGTGCCGACTGCACTCATTTGATCATCCGACTAGTTTGCCCATCTGTCCAGAGGACGTCACAGCTGAGCGGAGTGAGGATCGCCACGTGCCCCCGCGTTTCTTTGCGTGCACGTAAGGTTCGACTGAAAGATTTTTTGCGGTACGCACGTTTGCCCGCAGGCCGGGCACGCCCGGTGATATCGGTCGCACCTTGATACGTAACTTACGGTTCCGTAGGTAGCATGCCGCCCATGACTGCGCCCGTCCCCGACGCGCCCACGGACTCGCCGGCAGCCGGCCGCGGTCCCGTCGCGCTCTCCTTGCCCCATCCGGTCAAGCCGAAGCTCCGCGGCTGGTTGCATCTCGGGATGTTCCCCACCGTGCTCGTCGCAGGCCTGGTTCTCACGGCCCTCGCGAGCTCGACCCGAGGGCGAATCGCCTGCGGCATCTATGTCCTGACGGCGTGTCTGCTCTTCGGTGTCAGCGCGCTCTACCACCGCGGCGACTGGGGCCCGCGCATGGACGGAGTCCTGCGCCGGCTCGACCACGCCAACATCTTCCTGATCATCGCGGGCACGTACACCCCGCTGACCCTGCTCCTCCTGCCGGGGGCCAAAGGGCAGTGGCTGCTGTGGGGGATCTGGGGCGCGGCGGCAGCCGGGATCGTCTTCCGGGTCTTCTGGGTGGGCGCCCCGCGCTGGCTCTACACGCCCTGCTACATCGCGATGGGCTGGGCCGCCGTCTTCTTCCTTCCCGACTTCATGCGCACCGGCGGCATCGCCGTCCTGGTGCTGGTCATCGTCGGCGGCCTGCTCTACAGCGCCGGCGGCGTGATCTACGGCATCAAGCGGCCGAACCCGTCACCGCGCTGGTTCGGCTTCCACGAGGTCTTCCACTCCTTCACGCTCGCGGCGTTCGTCGTGCACTACGTGGGGATCTCGCTGGTGGCGTACCAGCACGCCTAGCCCTGACGACCGGACTGCTCCGAAAAGGCCGCGGCATCGAGCCGCGGCCTTTTCGTATGTCTGTTCGTTCGATCACTTGCTCGTTCACATGCACGTTCGCACGCCCGGAGCAGCTCACACGCCCGGCGCACCAGCCCTGTACGAGGCCCAGCCCCGGTCCCGCAGCTCGTACAGCCTTAACGTTTCTGCCGCAGAACGCAGGGGCCCGCGTGCGACGAGGGAGTGCTAGGTGCGGCTCGGGAACTCGGTGAGGGCGCGCGCCACGATGGCTTCCAGCTGCTCGTGGTGCGCGCCCTTCCAGTAGGCGCGGCCGCACACCAGGCAGCGCGCGAACACATCGTACGAGCGCCGGGTGCCGTGTTCGAGCTGGTCGACGACCTCTTCCTTCGTTGCCTCGCGCAGCAGACCGTTGCAGGCGGTGCACCGCGTCCACGGCCGCAGTTCGGGCGCGAACCGGTGCAGCACGTCCCGCAGTTGGTCCTCCGGCCGGGTGCTGTAGACGAACGCGCCCGCCCACAGTTCCCGGCGGCGCAGCAGCCCCCGGTCGCGGCTGAGCATCACCCGGCGCTCGGCGGCCGAGCGCGAGGCGAGAGCCGGGTCACCGATGTCCATGGACTCATATGCCGCATCCACACCGAGCAGCCGCAGACGGCGGGCGAGAGTGCCGAGGTGGACGTCGAGGAGGAAGCGGAGCGGAGCGCCGGGCACCCGCTGAGGGCGCTCCACGGGCCGCACCTCGACCCGCTCCCCGGCGGCCGGCACATGGGAGGGGCGCAGGACGCGGCCGTCCACGACGAGCGCGCCGACCTCGGTCAGCGGCACACCCAGCGACTCGACGACGTGGCCGAGCGTGGAAACGCCGTCGGTGACGACCTTCGTGGCTCGCCCGCGCCGCCCGTGCGGGATGAAGAGCCCCAGCTCGGGGGCGAAATCGACATGGATCTCCGGTCTGTTCACCTGGTCAGGATGGCACGGGGACGGCTCAGGGGGCTTTGAATTCCGGCGTCAGACCCCGCTCCAGCACATCGAGCGCGCGGGCGACACAGCCGCCGAGGTCGTCCTGCCGCCCGTGCTCGGCCCAGTAGAGGAACGCCTCCGTCAGCGCGGCGGCCACGCCCATGCAGTGGACGCGCACCTCCAGGCTGTCCGGGTCGCGCCCGGTGCGCTCGGCGGCCACCCGGCACAGCATCCGGCCGGTCAGGGCCATGCGCTCGTTCATCCGCGACCGGACCGCCGGCACCTCGACCATCAGCCGCCGGAGCAGGCCCGTCTCCTCGGGCGTCCCGAACTCGCCCCGCATGCTCCGCTCGACGGCGTCCGGGACCACGCGGCGCAGCGACTCCGCGAGCGGCTCGCCGGGCGGGCGGGCACGCAGTTCCTCCTCCAGGACCGGGGCGTACGCGGCGGTGAGGACGATGTCCTCCTTGGCCGGGAAGTACCGGAACACCGTGGAGGTGGACACCTCGGCCGCCTCCGCGATCTGCTCGATGGTGGTCGCCTCGTACCCCCGCTCGCGAACCAGCCGGTAGGTCGCCTCGCGGATCGCCGTACGGGTCTTGATCTTCTTCCGCTCACGCAGCCCCGGACGGGGTGCGGCAGAGGTCGAGCGGTGTGCGGTGGCGGCCATGGTTGTCATTGTCGGACATCCTCGGGACCCCGGCCACGCCGCCGGCGACGTACCGCTGCCGCCCCGGTTGGCCGGACGGCGGGACAGCGGCCCCGCACGGCGGGTGAAGGCGGCTAGCGCCGCGTTTCAGCTCCTCAGGGCCCTGCGCAACTGCCGGGGATCCGTGGTCGGTGCGTCACAGGTGAAGTTGCGGCAGACGTACGCGGTCGGATCGCCGTTCACCAGGATCCGGTCGGCGAGGAGAGGCAGCTCGTCGTCCGGACGGCCCACCGCCACGACGGCGCCCGGCGCGGTGCCCGTGAGTGCCGTGTGATGCAGGCTCCTTGTGGCCGGGTCGTCCAGGGACGGGCCGACGATCGCGACCTCACGCGGCCCGTCGAGGAACGCCTCGGCGACGGCGAGCCCCCAGCCGATGAACCGGGGCACGCGCGGCCCCAGCACCCTGACCACGCCCAACGCCCGCTCCGCGGCGGCACGATGGGGCTCGGAGCCGGTGTGGGCGGCGTAGGAGAGCAGTGCGCCGGCGGCCGCGGACCAGCCGGACGGTGCGGCGTTGTCGGTGGGGTCCTGCGGGCGGCGGATCAGCTTCTCCGCGTCGGCGGCGGTGTCGTACAGCGACCCTCTCCCGTCGGTGAACTGTGCGAGCACATGACCGAGCAGGAGCCCGGAGAACTCCAGCCAGACGCCCTCACCGGTGACGGAGGCGAGCGCGAGGAAACCCTCGGCGACGTCGGCGTAGTCCTCCAGCACACCCGCGTTGGCGCCGACCTGACCGTCCTTCGACGTGCGGGCCAAACGGGCGTGCTCATCCATGTGCAGCCGTACGAGCAGGTCGGCGGCGCCGAGCGCGGCCTCCACCAGATCGGGGCGGTCGAAGTAGGCGCCGGTCTCCGCGAGCGCGGCGACGGCGAGGCCGTTCCAGGCTGCGACCACCTTGTCGTCGCGGCCGGGAGCGGGGCGCTTCCCTCGTCTCCCGAGCAGCCGGCTCCTGATCGACTCGATCTTCTGCGCGCCGAACACACCCTCGCTCTGCGGAAGTTGCAGCACGGAGCTGCCGTGCTCGAAGGTGCCCTCCTCGGTGACGCCGAAGTACTGGGCCGCGATCTCGGCGTCCTCGGGCCCCAGCGCCTCGGTGAGCTGCGCGGGCGTCCACACGTAGTACGCGCCCTCTACGTGCCGGCCCTCGCCTCCGCCCTGCTGCGGACGCTCCCCCGGCTCCCCTCCGGGGCCGGCCGCGTCGCGCGGCACCTCCTCCTCGCTGTCGGCGTCGAACGCGGAGGCGAAACCGCCCTCCTTGGTGCGCAGTTCACGCACCATGAAGTCGGCGGTCTCCAGCGCCACCCGGCGGGCGAGCTCGGAGCCGGTCGCGCGCCACAGGTGGGCGTACACACGGCACAGCAGCGCGTTGTCGTACAGCATCTTCTCGAAGTGCGGCACGACCCAGTCGCGGTCGACGGAGTAGCGGGCGAAACCGCCGCCGAGCTGGTCGTAGAGACCGCCGCGCGCCATGCGCTCGCAGGTGTCCTGCACCATCTGCAGGGCGCCCTCCGAACCGGTGCGGGCATGGTGGCGCAGCAGGAACTCAAGGACCATGGAGGGCGGGAACTTGGGGGCACCGCCGAACCCGCCGCGCTGCGGGTCGTACTCGCGGGTGAGGCCGAGCAGTGCCTGGGCGAGCTCCCCCTCACCGGGCGCCCGCACCTCGCCGTACTGCAGATCCCGGCCCGCGAGGTCACGCACGATCTTCCCGGCGACCTCCGCGACCTCGTCCCGGCGCTCGGCCCAGGCGTGCCGGACGCCTTCGAGGACCTGCAGGAAGGACGGCATGCCCTGACGCGGGGCGGGCGGGAAGTAGGTGCCGAAGTAGAACGGCTCGGCGTCGGAGGTGAGAAAGACGGTCATGGGCCACCCGCCCTGGCCCGTGGCCGCCTGGACCGCCTCCATGTACACGGCGTCGACATCCGGTCGCTCCTCGCGGTCGACCTTGATGCTGACGAAGTACTCGTTCAGATAAGCGGCCGTCGCGTCGTCCTCGAAGGACTCGTGCGCCATCACATGGCACCAGTGACAACTCGAGTAACCGACGCTGAGCAGCACCGGCACGCCCCGTTCGCGCGCCGCGTCGAAGGCCTCTTCCGACCAGGGCCACCAGTCGACGGGGTTGTCCGCGTGCTGGAGCAGATACGGAGACGTCTCGTGAGCCAGTCGGTTCGGCATACCCCCATCCTGCCCGACACGGCCCGTTCGGTCGCCTCACCGCCGACACGCGGTCGGCCGCCGCTGCCGGTGTCACCCGGAAGGAGCGCCGGAGTGGCCTGCGGGATCCGGATGTCATCCAACCCGCTCCGTGATCGCCCGCAACCCTCGCGCTGATGTCCCCCTCGAAGGACACTGAAAGCCAAGGGAGTTGACGCCGGAGGGGGACGTGACATGCGCGACGGCCATCGGACGGAAGCCGAGCGGCTGCTGGCACGGGCCGTGGAGGAGGAGGTGCGCCGCTCGGGCGGTCGCACCAATGGGGGCGTACTGCTCTCGCGGGCGCGCGGAGCGCTCGACGCCATGGCGCAGACGGCCGCGGAGGAGTACGAGGCCTACACACGGGCTCTCGACGAGGTGGAGGCGGGCCGGCTGACCTTCGGTCAGCGGTATGCGAAGGAGGGAGCCACGACGGCGCTCGCGGTGGCGGTCGTGGCCGCGGCCACGACCTGCGCCGCGGACCTCGTGCTGGGCACGGGCGGCGGCACGGCGCTGAGCGCCGCCGTCACCGTCGGGATCGCGGGGGCCGCGACCACGGTGGTGAAGGTGACCGCGTCGCATCTGCCGGCGGCCGGCCGCCGGGCCGGTGAGCTCGGCCGCCCCGGCGGCCTCGAGCAACTGCGGCTGCAGTGGCTGACCGCCCTGGAGGTCCGCGGCATCCGCCCCTTCCTCGACCAGCAGCGGGTGATCCTCTCCTCGACGACCCCCACGAAGGGCTCACCCCAGCTGCGCCGCGCCGACAAGAGCGCGGCGGCGCGCCGGCGCACGGTGCTCGACCAGTCCTTCGGCCAGCTGCCGGAACCCGTGGGCCCGTTCGCGGGCCGGCGCCAGGAGCTGGCACGGATCCGGCAGTGGGTCCAGGCGGCCCGGGCGGCCACGGAGACCAAGCCGTCGGTGGTCGTCCTGCACGGCGCGCCGGGCTCGGGGCGCACGACGCTCGCGATCCGCGCCGCGCACGACCTCAAGGACCACTTCCGGGGCGCGTGCGTGGTGAACCTGCGCGGCGACAGCGCCGACGAGCCGCCGCTGTCCACACGCGACGCCCTGCTCAATCTGCTCAACCGGCTCGGCGCGCCCCGTGAGCAGCTTCTGTTCCGTGAGCGCTCCTCGCCCGATCAGCACGTCAAGCGGCTGATCGAGCTGTACCACCAGCATCTGACGGGCATGCCCGTCACGATCGTGCTCGACGACGCCTCGGACCCCGAGCAGCTGCGCGCCCTCCTTCCCGAGCGTTCCGAGAGCCTGGTGCTGGTCACCGTGCGAGGACCTCTCGACCTTCCCGAGGACCTGCCGGCCCGGGTGCACGAGCTCCAGGTCGGGCCGCTGGACGCGGCGGGCGCGGAGGAACTGCTGAACGCGGCGGCCCAGGACGCTTCGGGCCCGTACGACGCCGAGGCCGCCGAGCGCACCCGGGAGCTGTGCGGCGGTCTGCCTCTGGCACTGCGCGTCTGCGGCTCCTCGCTCGGCCCGCGCACCCCGCGCCAACTGGCCGCGGACCTCGCGGCCTACGGCCCGGTGGACCCGCTGGAGCGCGCTCTGTGGCTGCGGTACACGGACCAGCCGGAGGCCGCACGGCGCCTGCTGCGACGGCTCGCGTTGGCGGGCCGCACCTCACTGGGCGCTGCCGCGGCGGCCGCCCTGCTGGCGACGGACGAGGAGGACGCGACCCGGCATCTGCAGACGCTGGCGCGCGCCGGCCTGATCGACCATGTGCGCGGCAGCCGTTACCACCTGCACGACGTGGTACGGGCCTTCGCGCAGGCCAGGCTGCTGGACGAGGAGGAGCCGGCTGAGCGTACGGCGGCCCAGGAGCGCCTGATCGTGAACTACGCGGAGCTGGCCGACTCGGTGCTGCGCCTGGTGGACGGCAATATGTCGACCCGCTCGGACCGCTTCGGACCGCACGGCTTCACCTCCCTGGACGCGGCGCTGCGCTGGCTGGACGACGAGTCGAGCTTCATCACCGCCACCCTGCGGCATGCGGAGGGCGTCGATCAGTCGGCGGTGCTGAACCTGCTGGGCGCCCTGTGCGACTACTGCCTGCTGCGCGGCGACCTCTACCGGCTGGGCGAGCTCAGCGAGCTGACGATCGGGGGCGCCCCGGCCCGCACGGAACCGACGGCGGGAGAGGTGGACCAGGGCCTTCTGGTGCGCTCGGTGCGCTGGCGTACGGGCATCGCGGCGCGTCAGCTGGGTGAGCTGGACAAGGCCCGGACCACGCTTGCCTCAGTGGTGGACCTGTACCGGCAGGCGCATCACGACGCGGGCGCCGCCCGGGCGCTGTGTTCGCTCGGTATCACCCTCCACCACCAGGGCAACCTCACCGAGGCGACGGCCAGGCTCGAGGAGGCGCTGGAACTGCAGGCCTCCCACGAGCTGGCGGCGGACCGCGCGTGGACCATGCACGCGCTGGCCGCGGTGGAGCGCGACCGCGCACGGCCAGCCCGGGCGCTGGACCTGCTCACCCGTGCCGTGGTCCTGCACCGGGAGAACGAGTCCGTGCACGGTGAGGCCTGGGCGCACTTCCAGCTCGGTCAGCTGGCCCTGCGCATGGGCGAGGTCCCGCGTGCGGAGACGGAACTGCGCACCGCACTGGAACTGTGCACCCGCACCCGTGACCCACGCGGTGAGGCCTGGGCGCTGACCCAGCTGGCTCGTGCCCGCCTGGTCGCGGGCGACGGGTCGTCGGCCGCCGAGGAGCTGCGCCGGGCGGCCGCGCGTCACCGGGAGAACGAGGACGTGCGCGGCGAGGCCTGGACGGTCTACTACCTCGGCCAGGCCCTGGAGGAGGCGGGCGAACTCGATGAGGCGGTCCGCGACCTGGAGCGTGCCCGCACGATGTTCTCGCGGATGCGGGACGTGTACGGGCTGGCCTGCGCCCGCCACCACTCGGCGCGGGTGACCCGTGACCAGCGGGCGGCCCGGACGGGGTCGCTGCGCAACTCCGGATTCGCACGGCAGCTGCTGGTGGACGCGAGGGCGGACTTCCAGCGCATCGGCGTGGCCCACGGCGAGGCGTGGACGTGCCTGGAACTGGCGGTGGTGGACGCGGGCAACGCCCGCACGCAGCAGGCGCTCGCCCTGTGCGACGAGGCGGTGGAGCTGTTCACCTCGTACGGCGACCGCAGGGGGGAGGACTGGGCCCGCTTCCTGCGCTGCACCCTTCTGCCCTACGCCTCCCCGGGAGGCGTCGAGGTGGGTACCGCGGTGGCCGAGGAGGAACTGGCCCAGCTGTCCCGCGCCGGGCATCCGGCGAGGGACGAGAAGCTGGACGACGTCGTCGGGGCGTACGGGGTGCTGCTGGAGCGCGGTGTGAGCCTGGAGGACGGCTGGCAGGCGTGGCGCCTGGGGATGGTGCCCGGGCGGCACGCCCGGGAGGTGATGGGGGTGGAAGTGCCCGCCGGGAACTGACGGGCATCCCGACGGGGGCCGCGCCCGGGTGTCGGCGCGGCCCCGAAGGGCGAGTCCTCAGCCCCGCTGGGCCTTGGGTGCTCCCTTGACCGTGCCCGAGCCCTCCGTACCGGCCTTCTCGCCGGTGTCGGAGGCGTCCTCCTCGAAGCGGACCTTGCCCATGTGCTTGTTCATGGACTTCATCAGGCCCCACACCGCCACAGCCATCACCGCGAAAACGATGAAGCCGAGGACACCGGGGGTGACCTTGTTCTGGTCGACCTCGGCGAGGGTGACGAGGTGCGTCATGGCCGGGCTCACGCTTGCGCTCATGTCAGGCATTGTCCCTCAGGGCCGGCGGACGCCTGCAAAGAGGTCGTCCTCCGGGAGGGAGGTGTCCACAAGGGACTTCGCGAGCTCGTACTCCTCGGTCGGCCAGACGTCCTTCTGAAGCTGGAGCGGGACGCGGAACCAGCCCCCGTCGGGGTCGATCTGCGTGGCGTGGGCGATCAGCGCCTTGTCCCGGATCTCGAAGAAGTCCGCGCACGGGACGTGCGTGGTCAGCGTGCGCTCGACGCGCTCGAACTCGTCCCAGCGCTTCAGCCAGTCCGCGTAGGGCGACTCCAGGCCGCGCGCGAGCATCGCGTTGTGCAGTGCCTCGGTCCGCGGGCGGTTGAAGCCCTGGTTGTAGTACAGCTTCAGCGGCCGCCACACCGGGCCGAACTCCGCCTCCGGGTACTTCTCGCCGTCCGCCGCGCCCTCGAAGGCCACCATGGAAATCTTGTGCGTCATGATGTGGTCGGGGTGGGGGTAGCCGCCGTTCTCGTCGTAGGTGGTGATCACCTGCGGGCGGAACGCGCGGATCCTGCGGACGAGCTCGCCGGCCGCCTTGTCGACGTCCTCGAGGGCGAAGCAGCCCTCGGGCAGCGGCGGCAGCGGGTCGCCCTCCGGCAGGCCGGAGTCGATGAAGCCGAGCCAGTCCTGCTTGACGCCGAGAATCTCCCGGGCCTCGTCCATCTCCTTCTTGCGCACCTCGTGGATGTGCTCCTCGATGTACTTGTCGCCCTGGAGCTTGGGGTTGAGGATGGAGCCGCGTTCCCCGCCCGTGCAGGTCACCACCAGCACGTCCACCCCCTCGGACACGTACTTCGCCATGGTGGCCGCGCCCTTGCTCGACTCGTCGTCGGGGTGGGCGTGCACTGCCATCAGTCGCAGTTGGTCAGTCAAGACTCGATCCTCAGTAAGTCGGCAGGTCGGCGCCCGGTGTGATTCGGCGCGATGTGCGGCTTCTATAGTGACCGAATCGGGGGGCGAAAAATTCCGGGGCCCCGCCCGGAGCACCCCTTCCGGGACGTCCGTCCCGGTGACGGCCGAGAGGACGACCATGAGTACGGCGAGCACGCGGCTGCCCGAGGGCCGTTACGGCCGCTCCGCCGACGACCGCGCCGACCGCACACTCAAGATCGTCGCCAGTGTGCTCGGGGCTCTGCTGCTGATCCTCGTCGGCTGGTTCGGGTATCACTACGTCGTGCAGAACAAGATCAGCGGCCAGGTGATCACCTTCGAGGCGGGGAAGGACTCGGTCAAGGTCCATCTCGAGGTGCGCAAGGACGCGGACGCCACCGGTTACTGCACCGTGCGCTCCCAGTCGGCGGACGGCACCGAGGTGGGCCGGGCGGACTTCCGGTTCGGCGGGCACACCACCCGCATCGACAAGGTCGTCACGCTGCGTACGACGTCCGAGGGGTCCACGGCGGAGCTGCTGGGCTGCCACGCCGACTGACGTCACTCTTCTCACGTAGGGGCTGACCTGCATTGACATAATTCTGATGGCTTATGTCCTCCCCCTTCCGCCGCTGAATTGTTAGGCTCGTGGTTTCGCCCACCCGTGAAGGAACATTCTTCTGGGTAGGGCGATGCTTTGTATTTCCCAGTACCGACGAGGAGCACCCTGTGACCCAGACCAGCGAGAACGTCACCTGGCTGACCCAGGAGGCGTACAACAAGCTCAAGGACGAGCTTGAGTACCTTACTGGTCCTGCGCGCACGGAGATCGCCGCCAAGATCGCGGCTGCGCGTGAGGAGGGCGACCTGCGCGAGAACGGCGGGTACCACGCGGCCAAGGAGGAGCAGGGCAAGCAGGAGCTCCGTGTGCGCCAGCTGACCCAGCTCCTCGAGAACGCCCAGGTCGGAGAGGCCCCGGCCTCGGACGACGGTACCGTCGCACCCGGCATGGTCGTGACGATCGCCTTCGACGGTGACGAGGACGACACGCTGACGTTCCTGCTCGCCTCGCGCGAGTACGCGAGCGCCGACATCGAGACGTACTCGCCGCAGTCTCCGTTGGGCGCCGGCGTGATCGGCCACAAGATCGGCGAGGACGCGCAGTACGAGCTGCCGAACGGCAAGAAGGCTTCGGTGAAGATCCTGAAGGCCGAGCCCTACCAGGGCTGAGCCTCCCCGGCGTCTTCCGCGGGCCCCCGGTGCCTTCAGCACCGGGGGCATCGTCATGCCCGGGGCCTGCGGCCCCGGGCCCCTGGCGGGTCAGGCCGTCGCCGAACGGTACTTCCGCACCGCCAGCGTCCGGAACACCACGATGATCAGAACCGAGTAGATCAGCGACGCCCAGACGGGGTGCTCCATCGGCCACGCATGCGCGGACGAGTGCACCGGCGGGTTGCCGAACAGCGTGCGGCAGGCCTGCACGGTGGCGCTGAACGGGTTCCAGTCGGCGACGTGCCGCAGCCACGGCGTCATGTGGGTGGTGTCCACGAACGCGTTCGAGATGAACGTGACGGGGAACAGCCAGATCAGTCCGCCGGACGTGGCCGCCTCCGGCGTACGCACCGAGAGGCCGATCAGCGCCCCGATCCAGGTGAACGCGTACCCCAGCAGGAGCAGCAGACCGAAGGCGCCCAGCACCTTGCCGATATTGGTGTCGGCGTTGGACCCCACGCGCCAGCCGACCAGGACGGCGACGATCGCGAGGACCAGCAGGGTCAGCGCGGTCTGCACGAGGTCGGCGAGGGTGCGCCCGGTGAGCACCGCGCCCCGCGCCATGGGCAGCGAGCGGAAGCGGTCGATGAGCCCCTTGTGCATGTCGTCGGCGATGCCCGCGCCGGCGCCCGCAGTGGCGAACGTGACGGTCTGGGCGAAGATGCCGGCCATCAGGAAGTTGCGGTAGTCGTCGGGGCTGGTGCTGCCGCCGACCCGCATGGAACCGCCGAAGACATAGCTGAACAGCACCACGAACATGATCGGCTGGATCAACCCGAAGATCACCATCTCCGGGATCCGGGTCATGCGGATCAGATTGCGCTTCGCGACGACCAGCGAGTCACGGACGGACTGGCCGAGAGGATTCGCGGGCGCCGCCGCGGTCACGGTGTCGGTGCCTGCACTCACTTGGCGGTCTCCTTCGTGCGCTTGCCGGCCTTGGGGTTCTCGGCCGCTCCGTTGTCCTCGGGCTTCTCCTCGGCCACATGGCCGGTCAGGGACAGGAAGACGTCGTCCAGGGTGGGACGGCGCAGCCCGACGTCATCCATCTCGATGCCGCGGGTGTCCAGTTCGCGGATGACCTCCGCGAGGAGCTTGGCACCGCCGGCGACGGGGACGGTGAGCTTGCGGGTGTGCTCTTCGACCGTGGCCTCGCCCTTGCCGAAGCCGCTCAGCACCTCCACCGCGGTCGGGATGTCCTCGCGCTGGTGGACGACCACCTCGACGCGCTCACCGCCCGTGCGCGCCTTGAGCTGGTCGGAGGTGCCGCGGGCGATGACGCGGCCATGGTCGACGACGCAGATCTCGTGCGCCAGGTGGTCGGCCTCTTCCAGGTACTGCGTGGTCAGCAGCAGGGTCGTGCCTCCGGAGACGAGCTGCTTGATGACCTCCCACAGCTGCTGGCGGTTGCGCGGGTCCAGACCGGTCGTCGGCTCGTCCATGAACATCACCGGCGGGCGGACCACCAGCGCGGCGGCGAGGTCGAGGCGGCGGCGCATACCGCCGGAGTACGTCTTCGTGGGCCGGTCGGCGGCCTCGGCGAGGTTGAACTGCTCCAGCAGCTCGGTCGCCCGCTGCTTGGCCGCCTTGGACCTCATCTGGTAGAGCTGCCCCACCATCTGAAGGTTCTCGCGGCCGGTGAGATACTCGTCGACCGCGGCGAACTGCCCGGACAGACCCACCGAGCGTCGGACGGCGTCGGGGTGCGCGAGCACATCGATCCCCGCGACGAGCGCCTTGCCGCTGTCGGGGCGCAGCAGGGTCGTCAGGCAGCGGACGGTGGTGGTCTTGCCCGCGCCGTTGGGCCCGAGCAGGCCGAGCACGGTGCCCTCCGGGACGTCGAGGTCGACGCCGTCCAGAGCCCTTACATCGCCGAAGGTTTTCACCAGGCCTTCGGCATAGATGGCGCCTGGCATATGAGTTCTCCACGTCGTTGGGGTTCGGGGAATGGGGGACGAGCGTACGTTCATGCGTTCGTTCGCTCGATGTGTTTTTTCCGCCCGCGCAGGCGCGATGGTCCCGCAGCACGGCGGACGCGATGAGGCGACCACACCATAACGCGATGTATCGCGTCTCTCAAACGAATTTTTCCACTCGGCCACGACAACGGCCGGTACTCAGTCGATGACGGTGTAACCCGCGTCCCGCAGCGCCTGCCAGACCTCGGCGCAGTGCTCCGGGCCCTTCGTCTCCAGGTGCAGCTCGACCTCCGCCTCCGTGAGCCCGAGCCGTGGATCGGTCCGTACGTGACTCACATCGAGGACGTTAGCGTCGAGCACTGACAACACCCCGAGAAGCGTCGCGAGGGCTCCGGGGCGGTCGGTCAGCCGCAGCCGGACCGCCAGGTAGCGACCCTGCGCGGCCATGCCGTGCCGCAGGATGCGCTGCAGCAGCACCGGGTCCACGTTGCCGCCGGACAGTACCGCCGCCACCGGGCCCTCGAAGGCGCCCGGATCGCTCAGCAGCGCCGCCACCGGACTCGCGCCGGCCGGCTCGACCACCAGCTTGGCCCGCTCCAGGCACAGCAGCACCGCGGCGGACAGCGCGTCCTCGGACACCGTACGGACCTCGTCGACCAGGTCGCGGATGATCCGGAACGGCACCTCACCGGGCCGCCCCACCCTGATCCCGTCGGCCATCGTGGCCGGGTTGTCGACCGACACCGGGCGCCCGGCCGCCAGCGAGGGCGGGTACGCCGCCGCTCCCTCCGCCTGTACGCCTACCACCCGCACATCCGGGCGCAGCGCCTTCACCGCGGTCGCGATGCCCGCCGCCAGCCCGCCGCCGCCGATGCCCACGACGATCGTGCGTACCCGCGGCCACTGCTCGAGGACCTCGAGACCGACCGTGCCCTGGCCCGCGATGATGTCGGGGTGATCGAACGGGTGGATGAAGACCGCACCCGTCTCGGCCGCGTACCGCTGCGCCGCGGCCAGGGTCTCGTCCACCACCTGGCCCTGCAGACGTACGTCAGCGCCGTACTCGCAGGTCGCGCTGATCTTCGGCAGTGGGGCACCCTTGGGCATGAAGACCGTGGAGTGCACCCCGAGCAGCGAGGAGGCGAGGGCCACGCCCTGCGCATGGTTGCCCGCGCTCGCGGCGACGACGCCCGCCGCCCGCTCCTCGGGCAACAGCCCCGCGATCCGCACGTATGCCCCGCGCAGCTTGAACGACCCGGTCCGCTGGAGGTTCTCGCACTTGAACTGCACCGGCGCACCCACCAGCTGGGACAGGTGCCTGCTGCCCTCCATGGCCGTGACGCGGGCGATGCCCGACAGCATCTTCTGGGCGCCCCGTACGTCGTCCAAAGTCACCGCCGGCAAGGAGTCAGCCGTGCTGTAGTTCATGACCACCAGTCTCGCAGTTCACGCCGCTTCGCAGCGGGTGTGACCAAAGCCCTGGACAGGTTTGTGCAGCGCCGGTACGACCTGCGCCCCGGCCGCGTACCCTGTCCCCCAACCCAGCCCCACGCATGAATTGAGCCCCCGGCCATGCCCACAACGCCTGAAATGTCGATGGACATGTCGACCGTCGGTGAACCCGGCCTTCTGGACACCCTGCAGCACGAGGTCGCGGTGTTCGCGCGGCGCGCCGAACAGACGCGGCTCGGCGGGGTCGGGCCGGTGCGCAACTCCATGGACCGCGCCGCGTACCTCCTGCTCAACCGCCTCGACAAAGAGGGCCCGATGGGCGTCAAGGCGCTGGCGGCGAGCATGGGCATCGACTCGTCGACGGTGACCCGGCAGGTGGCCCCGCTCGTCGACACCGGCCTCGTCAAGCGCACCTCCCACCCGGAGGACGGGCGCGCGGTGGTACTCCAGCTGTCCCCGCGCGGACTGGCCCGCCTGGAGGAGGTCCGCTCGTCCCGGCGGCAATTCATGGCCGAACTGACGACCGACTGGACACCGCAGGAGCGCGAGGACTTCTGCACCCTGCTCACCCGGTTCAATGCGGCTCTCTCCGCCCGGCAGGCCACCCAGGGGGTCCCGGGACCGGAGTCCCAGCCGGCCACCTGAGCCCGACGTCCTGAGCGCCACGTCCCGCGCGGGCAGCCCTCGTCCTGCACCGCGCGCCGACGTACCGCGCCCGACGTACCGCCTCCCCGTACCGCGCGGACCCCGCTCTTTGCGTCACCGGCCCGGCACGCGCGCGCTCGAGCGCTCCCCGGCTCTTGACCCAGAGGGCGCGGCCGGTCTGATATGAGACCGGAACCCGTCGTACACGGTCCGGTTCGCCGTACACGCCCAGATCCTGCCGTGCGTGCGCGGCGGCTGCCGCACGGTGTCGACGAGGTCCGGTCCGCTTCATGATCGCCCGCAGGGGGGAGGCGCGGTGCGAGAACGGCACGCTTCCCATGGCGCCCGCCGGACCCGTGAGTTCGAGGCGTTCGTCGCGGGCGCGGCCGGGCGGCTGCTGCATGCCGCAACCCTGCTCACCGCGGAGATCCCGGACGACAACCCGCGCGCGCAGCGCCTGCTGACGCTGGCCCTCGCCCAGACCTACGCGTCCTGGGACCGGCTGCGCGGGGACGACCCCTACGACCGGGCGCGCCAGTATCTGGCCAGTCGCTTCGCGCGCGGGGCGTGGCACCAGTACGGGGCCTGGTGCCGGTACGGGGCCTTCGGCCGGCGCCGGCCGAAGGCCCAGGGCCTGCTGGCGGACCTGTCGCCCCAGGAGCGGCTGATCCTCGTCCTGAGGCTGTACGAGGGTGTGGCCGAAGAACAGGCGGGCGCCCTCCTCGGCCTGTCCCCCGAGCGGGTGCGCGCGATCTGCGCCCGGGCGATGACCACGCTGCTGCACCCGCCGCCGGGGCCGGCGGCGACGGTGCCGATGGCGAAGCCGGCGCCCTCGTGACGGGGCCGCGCCCGAGAACAGGGCGCCTTCCGGGACCCTGCCGGACCCGGTCAAGCGGAGGTGACCGATGAACATGCCCGAGCGTGAGGCGACCGTACGGCGGCTGCTCGAGCGGACGCCGCCGCATGTGCCGCCCGGCCTGTACCCGGAGGCCCTGCGGCGCGGCGGCCGGATGCTGCGCCGCCGCACCGTGGCCCGCCGGCTGATGTGGCTGGTGCTGATCGCCGCCGCCGTCGCCTTCGCGGTCTGGGCCCTGTACACACGCCCCTGGGTGGAGCCGCCGTCCACGACGACCCCACCGATCAGCGACTGGTGAGACCGCGCGGCTAGCCGAGGGCCTGCTGCAGGTCCTCCAGGAGGTCGTCGACGTTCTCGATGCCCACGGAGATGCGGACGAGGTCGGCGGGGACCTCCAAGGCCGAGCCGGCGGCCGACGCGTGCGTCATGCGCCCCGGGTGTTCGATCAGCGATTCCACACCGCCCAGGGACTCGCCCAGGGTGAAGACCTTGGCACGGTTGCACACCTCGACGGCCGCCTCCTCGCCGCCCTCGACCCGGAAGGAGACCATCCCGCCGAACGCCTTCATCTGCTTGGCGGCGATCTCGTGCCCGGGGTGCTCCGGCAGACCCGGGTACAGAACGCTCGTCACGCGCGCGTGCCGGGTGAGCATGTCGGCGACCTTGGCGGCGTTCTCACTGTGCCGGTCCATGCGGACGGCGAGCGTCTTGGTGCCGCGCAGCACCAGCCACGAGTCGAACGGGCCCGCGACCGCGCCCATCGCGTTCTGGTGGTAGGCCAGCTCCTCGCCCAGCTCGGGGTCGTTCACGATCAGCGCACCGCCGACGACGTCGGAGTGTCCCCCCATGTACTTGGTCAGGGAGTGCACGACGACGTCCGCGCCGAGCGCGAGGGGCTGCTGCAGGTAGGGCGTCGCGAAGGTGTTGTCGACGACGAGCCTCGCGCCCGCGTCACGGGCGATCTGGGCGACGGCGGCGATGTCGGTGATACCGAGCAGCGGGTTGGAGGGGGTCTCCACCCAGACGGCCTTGGTCCGCGGGGTGAGCGCGGCTCGTACGGCCGACGGATCGCTGGTGTCGGCGACCGACCACTCCACACCCCACCGCGAGACGACCTTGGCGAAGAGGCGGAACGTACCGCCGTACGCATCGTTCGGGATGACGACGTGGTCGCCGGGGCTGAGCAGCGTACGCAACAGGCAGTCCTCGGCCGCCAGTCCGGACGCGAACGCGAGGCCGCGGCGGCCGCCCTCCAGGGCGGCGAGGTTCTCCTCCAGGGCAGTTCTGGTGGGGTTCGCACTGCGGCTGTACTCGTAGCCGCCGCGCAGACCGCCGACGCCGTCCTGTTTATAGGTCGAGACCTGGTAGATCGGCGGGACGACCGCGCCGGTGAGGGGGTCGGCGGTGTTCCCCGCGTGAATCGCGAGGGTCTCGAAATGCTGACTGATGTGCCTGTCGCTCATGAGGACCGAGGGTAGTGCGCCCGGGACGAGGATGACGGCGAAGGCCCGACGGCGCCGGGGCGAGCACGGAGTGTCCGGTGCGCGAGCGCGGAGGGTCGCTTCCGTCGACGGAGTCGACGTGGGGGCTGGAGCGGTCGACGGGGCGCGGGAGCGGTCAGCGGGTGGGCGGGAGCGGCGACCGCGGCGACGGAAGGCGGCCGGCCGCCTCGCCGCAATACGCCGCCGGGTTTTCCACAGGCCCGGCGACCAGGTTGGCCAACTGCCGGACCCGTCTGGTTCGCTTGAGACATGGTGATTCTTTGGGTCCTGATGGCGCTGGCCATGATCAGCCTGGTCCTGCTGCCCGTCCTCATGCGCAGGCGCGCGGGTATCCAGCAGGTCGCGCCGGGCGACCCGGACGCCGCGGATCCGGCGAACTACGGCTTCGTCCGCCAGGAGGAGCTGGACGTCCGCATGCCCGGGCCCGACCAGGACCTGCTGGATGTCCTGGACGTCGTGCAGCGTACGCAGGACTACCACGCGGCCTCCCAGCTCCTGGCCGGCACGGAGAAAGAGGGCGAGACACGCTGGCAGCGCGTCCAGGCCTTCGCGGGCGCGGCATCCCTCGAATTGCAGCAGCGGCCCGGCGGCGTGAGCGAGATGCCGGGCGCGCAGTGGTTGCGGGTATGGCGGGCCGAGGCCCCCAAGGACGCGGGCGGCGCGGCCGTGCAGGCGGAGTTCCTGGTGCAGCAGGCATGGCGCACGTCGACTCCGGGGACGGACGAGTTCCGGATCATCATGGAGGAGGCGAAGTCGGCGTGTGCGGAGGCAGCGCTGCTGGCCCCCGGTGACCCGATCCCCTACATCATCGAGCTGTCGGTGGCCCGCGGACTCGCCTATCCGCAGCCGGAGTTCGAGCAGCTGTGGCTGAAGATCCTGGACCGCTCCCCCGCCCACATGGGCGCGCACCTGGCGGCGCTGCACTACTGGTGCGAGAAGTGGCACGGCTCGCGGCAGGTGGCGTACTCGTTCGCGGAGGCGGCCGCGGCCCGCGCCCCGCAGGGCTCGTTCCTCGCCGCGATGCCCCTCTTCGCGGTCTTCGAGCACCTCCCCGAGGTGAACCTGGTCCGCAGCTTCTATCAGAGCGAGGTCGTGACGAAGGCGATCCACGGCGCCCTCTACGCGGTGCAGTCGGCCCGCTCCGACGACCCGATGCTGGCGCACGTCCGCCACCTCCTGGTCTTCTTCCTGGTCCGCAGCGAGCGCTGGTCGGAGGCCATGGCTCAGCTGGTCCACGTCGACGGCCATGTCGGCGCACTGCCCTGGACCCTGACCTCCGACCCGGCCGCGGACTACGCGGTCTTCCGCGCACTGGCGGTGGCGGGCTACGAGGCGAACGGAGGAAGCCCGGCGACGCTGCCACGCTGAGCGAAAGGCGAAGGAGCGGCCAGGGGGTGGGCGACTACTCCGCCCCGGAGGGGCCCGGAATTCCCGTGGCGACGGGCACGTTGTCGAAGGCGCATCCCACCCCGGCCGCGACCCAGTGGAGACCGCATGTTCCTGTACAGCCGCGTGCCCCAACTGCCGACCCCGGAACAGGCCCTGCGCGGTCGCTCCACCCCGCCCTTCACGGTCCCCGAACGGCACACGGTCCTCGGCACCCCGCTCCTCGGTCCCTACCCGGAGGGCCTGGAGATCGCCGACTTCGGTCTGGGCTGCTTCTGGGGCGCCGAGCGCAAGTTCTGGCAGCTCCCGGCGGGCATCCACACCACACTCGTCGGATACCAGGGCGGCTACACCGAGAACCCCATGTACGAAGAGGTCTGCTCGGGTCTGACGGGCCACACGGAGGCGGTCCGCGTGGTCTACGACCCGAAGCAGATCTCGTACGAGCGCCTCCTCCAGGTCTTCTGGGAGACCCACAACCCCACGCAGGGCTTCCGCCAGGGCAACGACGTCGGCACGCAGTACCGCTCGGCGATCCACACCCACTCCCCCGCCCAGGCCGCCACGGCCAAGGCGTCCCGCGAGGCCTACCAGAAGGTCCTCACGGCCTCCGGCTACGGCACCATCACCACGGAACTGCTCCCCGCGGAGGGCCGCGAGTTCTATCCGGCGGAGGGGTACCACCAGCAGTACTTGGCGAAGAACCCGGCGGGGTACTGCGGGTTGGGCGGGACGGGGATGTCCTGCCCGATCAGTGTCCCCAAGGCCGAAGGCTGACGGCACCGGGTGGGTTCGGAACGTAGGCGCAGAGAGTGGCTGGCACCGCACCCGCCCTCTCATGGAGCAGAGCGTGACACAGGTCAGCACGGCTCTTCGTTCAGCCACATGGCTCTCCAGCGGTCGGCGGGTCACGTGCGGAGTGCTTAGCCTCGGCAAAGAAGCAGCCGACCGAAAGAAGCCTGGTATGACGATGCCGTCGTATGAGCCGAGCCGGATGGGCCTGCTGCTGATCGACACGGTCAACGAGGTGTTCTCGGAGAAGGGAAAGCTCTACCCGACGTTCAAGGACGAGTTCGACAGGATCGGCACGTTCGAGAACCTCAAACGGCTGCTGACCGGGGCCAGGCAGCACAAGCTGCCGGTGTTCTTCGCGCCGATGTCCTACACCGAGCACGACTACACCTCGTGGAAGCACCTGACCGGCATCCACCAGGAGATGTTCGGCAACCGCGAATTCGCCGCGGGCAGCTGGAACGCCGATTTCCACCCCGAGCTCTCACCCATCGACGGCGAGGTAGTGATCGTCCCGCACAAGAACATCGACGTGCTCGCCAACACAGACCTCGAGGTCCAGCTGCGCCAGCACAACGTCGAGTACATCGCGATCGCCGGGATGATCGGCACGCACTGCGTGGAGTCGACCTCGCGCAGTTGTATGGAACACGGCTACCACGTGACCACCTTCACCGACGCCACCGCGGCGCTCGGCGGGCGCGCCGCATACGACGCGATGGTCCAGCGCTACCCGACCATCTCCCACGCCACGTTGAGCGTCGACGAGTACCTCGCCGCTGTGGGTGCGGCGCTGAAAAAGTGAGCCCCACCTCCGGCGGCGCAACCTCCACGTCCGCTACCCAGACGTCCTCGCCGCCCAACGCGAGGAACGCGCCGCCCGCATCCGCAGCGAAAAACGCATCCGATGGGGCGACCGCCGCATCCCCGAGACAGCCTGACCAACCCGGTGAATCATCGCGTTCACAGCACCAGGAAGCGGCTCTGTGAGGCTCGGCGGCTTCACCGGTGATTTCCTCCAGCCCGCATGCTCTGCCCCCATGAGCCTGAGCGCGGAGTTCCGCCGGCTGCCCAGGAAGGCACGACGAGGGCTGCACCGCCCGGCGCGGCAGCACAGAATCCCGCATCCATTGCAGCATCACCCCCTCCTGCCCGAGACCGCGGCGTGCTCCACCCGCCATCACACCCTGGCTACCGAGTGTGACGTGCCACGTCCGTTCCGAGTGGGAGACGTCGGCGTGCTCCCTCACCATGCACCGCGCCGCGCATGTGCCCGCCCACGTCGGCTCGCGGCACCTGGCTGGGGGAGACGCCCGGAAAGAGAATCAGTTTCACGCTTGCACATCAGGGCAAATCCCCCTAATAGCCACCTTCCTGGTCATCCAGCTGGAGGTCTCGTGAACGCGATGATCACGCTTCCGGTAGGCGAGCAACCTAACGTTGACGCCGGTGAGGTGCACTTCATCGGCAACGCCACGACATTGATCCGATGCGCGGGGTTCACGATTTTGACCGACCCCGCGTTCCTGCACAAGGGAGGGCATGTCCATCTCGGGCATGGCATCTACGCCCGCCGTGAGGTCGATCCCGCCTGCCAGGTTGCGGATCTTCCCCCACTGGACCTGATCGTTCTGTCGCACTATCACGCCGACCACTTCGACGACGTCGCAGCTCGGGATCTGGACAAGAGCATCCCCATCGTCACCACGCACCATGCAGTCGAGCAGTTGCGCCCGCTGGGCTTCGCGAATGGCCACCCGCTCGACACCTGGGAGAGCCAGACCGTGCAGAGAGGTGACGCCCGGCTCAAAGTGACAGCCATGCCGGCTGAGCACACCAACAACTTCGAACTGCAGGACATGCTCATGCCGGTCAACGGCTCACTTCTGGACTTCTTCACCGGCGACCGGCACCTGTACCGGCTGTACGTCAGCGGCGACACCATGCTGCACAACCGGCTGTACGACATACCCCAGCGCTATCCGGAGATCGACCTCGGGTTGTTCCACGCCGGCGGGACCACGCTCTTCCTCACTGTGGTGACCATGACCGGGGCCCAGGCCGTCAGGTGTGCGGAGATCGTCAGGCCGCGCACGGCGATCCCGATCCATTACAACGACTTTTCGGTGTTCCGGTCCGGGCTGGAAGATTTCAAGCAGTCCGCTGCCGCGTCCTCGGTTCCCATCGAATACCACTATCTGAACCACGGCGAGCGCTACCAGTTCACCATGACGAAGTAGGTCAGGCCGCGCGAGCTCGGCCGTCACCTTCGGTCGGCTGACGCTCAGAGCGCTCCTAGGATGGGCGCGTACGTCGAACGGCTATCCACCGGTGGCTCAAGCCCCCTCATAGACCTTTTGTCCTGCGGTCGGACAACACCAGCAGTACTTGGCGAAGAACCCGGCGGGGTACGGCGGGTTGGGCGGGAGAGGCTGACGCGGTCGAAAATCGGTGGCCGCACGGACCGGTCGGCTCCACGCTGTACGTCATGGAAGAGCCGCAACGCGGGATCCGGGCGGTCTACGCAGCATCCACGATCACCGTCTACCAGGCGTACTCCCCGGACATTGGCCTGCCCGCCGTCCGCGAGGGCCGTTTTCCCGCCCTGTGGAAGCGGGACCGAATGACGTGGATCAAACCGTCGTTCCTGTGGATGATGTACCGCTGCGGCTGGGCCACGAAGGGCGGTCAGGAGACCGTCCTGGCTGTTGAGATCACCCGCGACGGCTTCGAATGGGCCGTGCGCAACGCGTGCCTGTCGAGCTACGTCCGCGGGGTACACCCCGACCGCGCCACCTGGCAGCGTCAGCTGAAGCGCGCGCCCACTCGCATCCAGTGGGACCCCGAGCGGGACCTGCATCTGCAACCCCTGCCGTACCGCTCCTTGCAGCTCGGCCTCTCCGGCGAGGCCGCTCGACGTTACGCCGACGAATGGACGGTCGCCATCCGGGACGTGACCCCACTCGCCCACGAGATCCACACGCTCGTACGCAGTGGCAACCTCGACGCGGCTGCCCGCCTGCTGCCCCGGGAGCGTCCCTACACCGCCGCAATCGAACTGCCGACCCACCTGCGTCCCTGATCCAGCAATCCCCCACAACAGACCGCGCCATCGGGTCACATGGCAGCACAGCCTCGCCAAGAGCGGGGTGTCCTGCCCGATCGGGTTGCCTGGGCCGAAGGATGATCAAGTAGCCGTCGGCCGCGCGTCCGGATGGCCGGCCAGGTTGTGCCACTCGTAGGTGCACCCGTCAGCGCAGTGACGCTCGCGTCGACGGGTGTCGGCGACAGCGAACAGCGCGAGCAGCAGAGGGAACGCCCTGGCGCGGTCGAAGGGCGGCAGGGCGGACATGTTCAACCGCCATCGGGACAGCATCACGGCGGGTGTGTAGGTCCGGCGTATCCCGGAGCGCTCAATGGCCTCCTCGACGTCAGCCTCTATCGCACATGCCTGGAGGCAGAACTGCACCAACTCCGGCAGAACCAGGCGCTGTTGCTCCTCCTCCAGGCCGGCGACCACGCCAGGCCTTCCGACACCGGCCGTATCCCCTGGGCACGCTCGTTGAGAATGACCTGGCGCTCATGCATGTTTCCCGCCCCCCTCTGGCAAGGCAGCGCTTCCGCCCCCCGTCCGACCCGATTGAACCAAGTCAGGAACCAGAATCCGGCCCCCCGGCCAGATCGCGATCCACGATCACCGCCACCTTGCCCACCGTGCCGTGGCCTGCCTTGAGCGACTGCAGCCCCGTGTTGATCGCCTCCACGGTGCTGTCGATGGTCTGGCTGATGTGCGGGACCACAATTCCCTGCTCCGCCCACTCCATTGCCAGAGCCATCCCACGCTGGAGAAGATCACGCGCCTCGCTGTCGAGCGTGGCGGGTTCGGAGAAGTACCGCAGCAAGTTGACGTTGACATGCTTGGCGCCGCGCTCGGCCAGGATGGTGTCCACCGGGCTGTCCGTTTCGACCAAGCGTGTCGTCTTGCCGGGGCCGACGCCGAGCACGATCCAACTGCCGTCGCGCCGGACGGTCTTCGCGGTCTCGACAAAGCCCCGCTCGCTGTAGGTGGCGTCGAAGACGAGGTCGACGCCTTGACTGCCTGTCAGCTTCGCGATTTCGGCCGGGACGTCGTCGCGCTTGTAGTCGAAAACGTGTTGGGCTCCGGATTGCCGGGCCAGCGCCATTGATTGCGGCGTACTACCGCTGCTGATGACCAGTCCCGCGCCCAGGGCACGCACCGCCATCTGCACGGCGAGGTGCCCGACGCCACCGCCACCTCCCGGGACATAGACCGACTCACCGACGTGGACGGCCTGGTAGAGACTCGCGAAAGCGGACAGGAAGGCCATCGGTAGCGCCGCCGCATCGCGAAAGCTCAAGGACGGCGGCTTGCGGGCGGTGAGGAATCGGCTGGCGACGGCATAGCCGCCTTCGCTTCCGCTCCCGACCGTCGCTGCCCAACCGCCATTAGCGTTCAGATCGGCCAGACCGGCCACCGCGTCGCCGACGGCTACGTCGCTCACTCCATCGCCCACGGCGACCACCACCCCCGCGAGGTCAAGACCGAGAGCGACGGGAGGCGTCCGCCCCATGAAATTGAGGTCGGCCAGCTTGTACTCCAGCGGGTTGAGCGACGAGGCGGCGACGCGGATCAGAACCTGGTCGGCAGTCGGCTGCGGGACGGGAACACGCACCGCCTCGAGCGGCAGCCCGGCTCGGTCTCTTGTGTAACCGACACCGAGAAACGTCTCGGGGATCGTCGGAGTCTGCTCCATGTTTCGCTTCCATCCGATGACACGCCCGGCCGCGACGGCACCGGCAGGACCGGGGCGATTTCGCGTTGGATCTCGAGGTGCACCCGGCCGAACGGCCGGCCCTCCGCAAGATGCTGCTGGGCCTCCGCCGCGGACTCGAGCGGGAATCGCTTCGCGACGATCGGCTCGACCGGCCCGACTGCGGCCCGGACCTGCGCGTTCGCCCCTCGTTGGAGGCCATCGCAACCTCCCGCGGGGAGGCAGTACGAAACAGGCACCTCAACATCACCAGAGTACGTACCAGGGAGGCCTTCGGCACGCTCAGCGGGCATCGCCCGCCGGGGCGGAGACGCAGGGTCCCCGACGGACCCGGCCGCCGCGGCAGTCCCTGTGCCGCCCCATCCGGCGACGCCTCGCGCTTGCCGTCGCCGTCCGCGGCCGAGGACGCCACCGCGGTGAGCGCGCCGGTCAGGCTCCTCGAGCGGTTCCCTGCGTCCAGGGCGTCGATTGATCAGGCACATCACCACCGGCTAGTCGGCCAGGTGGGTGTCCACGGCGACGACACCGTCGACCCCCTGGCACAGGCCCACGACCACCGGCACGAGACGCGATTCCGGGACGTGACCCCACAGGGTGATGGCACCGTCCTGGACCTCGACCTCCACGATGCCCTCGTCCAGACCGAGGATGCGCCGCAGGACGTCCCGCTCGACCTCGCCGCGGATCTCGTCGTCGGAGCGGATGAAGGTGTCCAGCAGGTCGCTGCGGCTGACGATGCCGATGAGGAGCCCGTCGTCACCGACGACCGGCAGCTGCTTGACGTGCCGCCCGCGCAGTTCCCGCACGGCCCGGGGGATCGTCCAGTCGGGATCCGCGGTGAAGACGGGGCTGCTCATGAGCGCGCTCGCGGTCCGGGCCCGGGCCTTGCTCCAGGCGCGCTCGTCGTCCCCGTCCAGCCCCTGCGGATCGGGCATGCCGGTCTCGTGCCGCAGCACGTCGGACGCGGACACGACGCCGATGGGGACACCCTCGTCGTCGATGACGGGGGCCGCGGCGATGTCGTTCGCGTCCAGCAGGGCGGCGATCTCGTGGAAGGGGGTGGTGGGGCGGACGGTGATGACGTCCTTGGTCATCACGTCACCGACCGTGCGGCGGTGCAGCATGACATCGTCCTCCTCCGCTTCGCCTCGGGGCGGCGCCCCGGCCTCCGCGGCCGCTCGTCCACGCCGCCTCCCCTATCCATGACAGCACCGTCCCGCCCCCGCGACCAGTGACGTCCGGCCCGGCGAGGCGGGGCAGACGCCCTCACGCCCGAGAGTGCGTCCGGATCGACCAGGCGGGGCAGGCACCCTCACGCCCGGGAGTGCGTCCAGCTCGACCAGGCGCGGCAGACGCCTTCACGGCCGGGAGTGTGGCCGAGCGCGTGGGAGTCGCACGCCGAACGGCACCCCTCGTCCGAGGGGTGCCGTTGTGTGCGCCGGGGCGGGAGGGGCTAACCCGCCATGGACAGGACATACGGCGACAGGGCCGGGGCCAGCTGGACGCCGGGGGCCAGGCCCAGGGCGACGAGGGCGTCGGGCAGGCCGCGGCCGACGCGGGCCGCCTCCACCGTGCCAAGGACGGCGAGCTGTCGGCAGCTGGCGGCGATGATCTCGAACAGATGCTGTACCCGGCCGGGGCCACGGGGCAGCAGCTGTCCGTGGAAGTCCTCGTGGTGAGCGAGAACGAGGGCGGCCAGACCCACGATGTGGGCCGAGGCCGTGCCGGTGCCGTCGAGCGCCGCGTATCCACCGTGCGGTGCGCACGACAGGACCGCCACACCGGGTGCGGCCGCGTCG
>NZ_JBSFJX010000076.1:0-41745 GCF_053598275.1 Streptomyces sp. NPDC001156
GATGCGGCGCCGGAGCCCGGTGCATGGACACGCTCAGAGTGCGAGCCGCTGTCCCGGCACGATCATGTCGGGGTCGCCGCCGATGACCGCCTTGTTGCGCGCGTAGAGCTCCCGCCAGTCGATCCCGTGGCGCTCGGCGATCCCGCTGAGGGTGTCGCCGCTGCGGACGGTGTAGTCGCCGCGGGACGCCCCGCGGGCCGTGTGTCCCGCCGAGTGCTCCGGCGCCTTCGCCGGACGCGTCGTCGGGGCGGACTCAGTGGTGGCGGAACCCGAGGACGACCTCGTGGCCGACTGCCCGCCCGACCCGGCGGGCGCGCTTCCGTAGGCTCCGGCACGCGCCGAGCAGACGGGCCATGCGCCCCATCCCTGCGCGTGCTGCACCTTGGCGGCCACGGCTATCTGCGCCTCCCTGGAGGCCTGGTCGGCGGTCGCGGCGTAAGCCGTACCGCCGTACGCGCGCCAGGTGCCGGCAGAGAACTGCAGTCCCCCGTAGTAGCCGTTGCCGGTGTTGATGTGCCAGTTCCCGCCGCTCTCGCACTGGGCGATGCGGTCCCACACTCCGCCGTCGGCCGCGGCGGCGTTGCCGGTCGCGGCGAGCAGTCCGAGCGGGGCGAGCAGGGCCGCGCCGGCGAGGACCGCCGTCGTACGGGTCGTACGGGTCTTACGGGTGTTGTCGGCACATTCAGACATGTAATTCCCTCTCCACAAACCCGGGATCCCCCAAGGCGGGACACGTCGATCCGCGGATGATTCGCGGCCGTCGTGTTCCGCCCCGTCCACCGGAGGTGGTGCTGCGCGCCGGCTGTGCGGCGCGGCCGGTGGACGTACCCGGGCGGTGCTCGTTGCACACGGCGGAGGAATGTAGGGAGATCCACCGCCCGTTTTCAACCAACTCCTAGTCATTCCAGGCCAGTTCGCCGTTACCCCCGGTATCGTCGATTTTCGGCCACCCACTTCATTCGCTGATTTCAGGATTTGTCGGCCAGGTGGCTCGATGGCCTGTGAGCCACTTCACTCAACCAACTTCCCTGAGCCCTGCAAGAGTTGACACGGAGTAACCGGTTCCGCAGGCACGTTCACCCAGCGCAGCGGATGGTACGAATCCGTTCGCTCCCGGGCGTGACTCCGGCCACAGATCGGCCGTTGTCTTCTTCATGAGCCGGGGACCGCCGGGCTCATGGGTCGGGAGCCACCCGGCACCGTCACGTAACCGCATCCCGAGGGAGCCACCCGTGCCGCGCATGCTCGACGTCAGCGACGCCGTACGCGCCGAGATCGGCGACGAAGAAGCCGACCGGCTGCTCGCCGGAGACAACGCCCCGGGCAGTTACGACTGCACCTCGTGCCGCACGCCCGGCGACTCCGAACAGGAGCGCACCAGCACCGTCCTGTTCATCGGCGAGGAGACCGCCGTCCTCGCTTTCGCCCATGCCACCTGCCTGCCCTCCCAGGTCGTCCAGGTCACCGAGGAGCAGTTGCAGGGCGCGGTGCGCTCCATCACCGCCGACGAGCAATTCAGCACGGCTACCCCCGAGCAGGCCGTGCTGGGCGTCACCAGCGGACTGATCCTGATCGCCGGGGAGTTGCACCCGGCGCTGGTCGTGGAGCCCACCGCGCCCATCGTGCGCCCGGGCACGATGGGGGTCGGCGACGACTTCCTGCCCCTGCTCATCGAGCAGGGGTTCATGCCGCTGACCGTGATCGAGTCCGTGCCGCCCGTGCTGCACGGCTGGTCGGTGCTGCTCGCCATGGGCCAGCTGCACGCCGTGCTGCAGCCCGGCGCGAACGGCGGGCAGCCGGTCGCCTGGTGGCAGGCCCACCAGCCGCTCCAGGTCACGGACGGGTGGCGGGCGGCCGCCAACAAGCACCAACAGATCCTGATGTTCGCCGCGCCGGTGGGCTCGATCGGCCGCCAGCCCCGGGAGGATCTGCTGCGCGACGCGCTGGACAAGGCGGCGGCGAACGGCAAGCTGGTCGCCGCCGCGCTGCCTCTGGCCGGGATCTGAGTTCCCGGACGGTCCGTTCCAAGGGCCGGGTCGGGAGGTGCGGGTCCGCCGCGGTCGATCGCACGGTTCCCGCACCCCCCTCACGGGATGCGGGCTCGCCCGTCAAGTGGCGTGCCGCGGTGGCTGATCGCAGCTCCCCGACCCTGTTTCAGCGGCTCCCGCCCCATGGACGGGTGTGCCTGTACGGCGGCGGCACACCTGCGTACAGCCCCCACGCCCCAGTCGGAGCGCGGGGGCTTTACTTGTGACGAAGCGGACTAATCGACCGCATCCCTTGGGCTGCAGTGTCGTTGGCACCTACGTGCACGCATATGACGTCCCCCGCCGCCAGTCCTACCAGCCGATCCCCTCCGGGCGAGCGGACCAGGGCCCGGGCGGCTCATCGGCCACGCCGATCTACGACGCGCTCTACGACGAGTACGTCACGTCCTTCAAGGCCTTCCCGGGCGACCGCAGCGGCGAGGAGGACACGGACTTCGTCCCTTTCGCCAACTTCCCCCGGGACACGGACTCTTACGGCACGGGGACGTACGGCATCCGCCACGGCACCCCCCGGCACGCGACCGGGCAACTGGCCGCCCAGCACGGCCAGTCGGCCACGGCGAACGACGTCTGGCAGCAGGTGGCCCGGCACGCGAGGGGCAGGCACCACATCCCGGCGCTGCCGCCCGCACCGCGCAGGGGGCTGTGAGGACGATGCGAAAGGGGCGGCCCGCCGTGGAGCCGCCCCTTCGACGTCTTCGGTGTCCCTACGTCACTTCTTCTTGCTGCGCTTCTCGCGCACACGCACCGAGATGTGGATCGGCGCACCCTCGAAACCGAACTCCTCGCGCAGCCGTCGCTCGATGAACCGGCGGTAGCCGGCCTCGATGAAACCGGAGGCGAAGAGCACGAACCGCGGCGGCTTGGTACCCGCCTGCGTGCCGAAGAGGATGCGCGGCTGCTTGCCTCCGCGGACCGGGTGGGGGTGGGCGGCGACCAGCTCGCCGAGGAAGGCGTTGAGGCGGCCCGTGGGGACCCGGGTCTCCCAGCCATCGAGGGCGGTCTCGATCGCCGGGACCAGCTTCTCCATGTGCCGTCCGGTGCGCGCCGAGACGTTCACCCGCGGCGCCCAGGCGACCTGGGCGAGCTCCGTCTCGATCTCCCGCTCCAGGTAGTAGCGGCGCTCCTCGTCGAGGGTGTCCCACTTGTTGAAGGCGAGGACGAGCGCACGCCCGGCCTCCACCGCCATGGTGACGATGCGCTGGTCCTGGACCGAGATGTTCTCGGAGGCATCGAGCAGCACGACGGCGACCTCGGCCTTCTCGACGGCGGCCGCGGTGCGCAGCGAGGCGTAGTAGTCGGCGCCCTGCTGCAGATGCACCCGCTTGCGGATGCCGGCCGTGTCGACGAACTTCCAGGTCTTGCCGCCGAGTTGGATCAGCTCGTCGACCGGGTCGCGGGTGGTGCCGGCGAGTTCGTCGACGACCACGCGGTCCTCGCCCGCGACCTTGTTCAGCAGGGAGGACTTGCCGACGTTGGGACGGCCGATCAGGGCCACGCGGCGCGGTCCGCCGATCCCGCCGGCACCGAAGGTCTGGGCGGGCGCGTCGGGCAGCGCCTCCAGGACGGCGTCCAGCATGTCACCGGTGCCGCGGCCGTGAAGGGCGGACACGGGGTGCGGCTCGCCGAGACCGAGGTTCCACAGATACGCCGCGTCCGCCTCGCCGCTCTGGCCGTCGACCTTGTTGGCGGCCAGCACCACCGGCTTGCCGGCCTTGCGCAGCAGGCGCACGACCGCCTCGTCGGTGTCGGTGGCGCCGACCTTCGCGTCGACGACGAAGACGACCGCGTCGGCCGCCTCGATCGCGTACTCGGCCTGCGCGGCCACGGAGGCGTCGATACCGAGGACGTCCTGCTCCCAGCCGCCGGTGTCGACGACCTTGAAGCGGCGGCCCGCCCACTCGGCCTCGTAGGTGACACGGTCGCGGGTGACACCGGGCTTGTCCTCGACGACCGCCTCACGACGACCGATGATCCGGTTCACCAGGGTCGACTTGCCGACATTGGGGCGACCGACGACGGCGAGCACGGGCAGTGGACCGTGTCCGGCCGCCTCGATGGCGCCCTCGACGTCCTCGAGGTCGAAGCCCTCTTCCGCGGCAAGCTCCATGAACTCCGCGTACTCGGCGTCGCCGAGCGCCCCGTGCTCGTACTCGTGCTCGGCCGAGCCGTCGGGCTGGATGTGGTCGTTCATGAAGTCCGTACCTCGTTCATCGTGGTGATCGGTGGAGCACCGCACCGCGGTGATCCACTACTCAAGTGTCGCCTAGCGCCCGGTGAGGCGCCTGGCCATTTCCAGGTGCTCGGTGAGCTGCTTCTGGATGCGCTCGGTCGCCTCGTCCAGCGTCCTGCGCGTACGCCGGCCGGTCCCGTCGCCCGCGTCGAACGGATCTCCGAAGACGACGTCGATACGGCTGCGCAGCGGCGGCAGCGCCTTTATCAACCGGCCGCGCCGCTCGGAACTTCCCAGCACCGCCACGGGCACGATCGGCGCTCCGCTGCGCACCGCGAAGTAGGCGAGCCCGGCGCGCAGCGAGGCGAAGTCGCCCTCGCCCCGGGTGCCCTCGGGGAAGATGCCGAGCACACCGCCGTTGTCCAGGACGGCCAGCGCCCGGGTGATCGCCGTGCGGTCGGTCGCCGTGCGGTCCACCTGCACCTGACCGATGCCGGTCAGGAAGGACCCGAGCACGCCGACGAACGCCTCCTTCTTGATCAGGAAGTGCGTCGGCCGGGGTGCCACGGACAGGACCATCGGCCCGTCGATGTTGTGGGAGTGGTTGACCGCGAAGATCGCCGGACCGGTGGCCGGCACCTTCCAGGCGCCGAGGACACGCGGCTTCCACAGCCCGCGCATCAGGGGTACGCCGATGCGCCGCCCGACCTCGGCGCCCCGCTCGGACGCGAGGGTCAGGGGCGGCTCCGGGCGCCTCGCGGAGGCGTCACGGCCGGGTGACGGACGGGTGCTCACTTGGCCGCCCGCTTCTCCTCGACGAGCGTGACGACGCATTCGACGACCTGCTGGAGGGTGAGCTCGGTGGTGTCCACCTCGACCGCGTCGTCCGCCTTGGCGAGAGGGGAGGTCTTGCGGTTGGAGTCGGCCGCGTCCCGCTTGATGAGCGCCTCACGGGTGGCATGGACGTCCGAGCCCTTGAGCTCGCCGCTGCGTCGCGCGGCCCGCGCCTCGGGGGAGGCGGTGAGGAAGATCTTCAGGTCGGCGTCCGGCAGCACGGTCGTGCCGATGTCGCGGCCCTCGACCACTATGCCGGTCTCCGCGGCGGCGGCGAGGGAGCGCTGCAGCTCGGTGATCCGGGCCCGCACCTCGGCCACGGCGCTGACCGCGCTCACCTTGGCGGTGACCTCCGGGGTGCGGATCGGGCCGGAGACGTCCGTCCCGTCCACGGTGATGGTGGGCGCGGACGGGTCTGTGCCGGAGACGATCTCGGGCTTGCCCACGACCGCCGCGATCGCCGTCGGGTCCGCTGTGTCGATGCCGTTGCTGACCATCCACCACGTGATCGCGCGGTACTGGGCGCCGGTGTCCAGGTAGCTCAGCCCTAGCTGCGCGGCCACGGCCTTCGAGGTGCTCGACTTGCCCGTGCCGGAGGGGCCGTCGATGGCGACAATCACTGCCTGGGCGGTCCGGGCGGCGCCGTTTTCCACGGTGAGGACACCTTCCTGGTGCGAGGTGGTGGGTGTGGGGGTACACAGACCCTGTCGTCGCCCTCCCGTCGTCCGCCCGGAGGGCGGGCGGGGCAGGCGGGAGTACGGCCACAGCGTCCGGGGCGCCCCGCACAAGGTTACTGGGTCGCCGGACCCGGTATGACTGACGGACGGCGGGCCCACCGCTACTGGCGAATCGTCCAGCCCCGCTCCCGCAACGCCGCGCTGAGCAGCGGGGCCGCCTTCTGCTCCACCATGAGCTGGACCAGACCTGCCTGCTGCCCGGTCGCGTGCTCGATGCGGACGTCCTCGACGTTGACGCCCGCCGCTCCGGCGTCCGCGAAGATGCGGGCCAGCTGACCGGGCTGGTCGCTGATGAGGACGGCCACGGTCTCGTAGACCCGCGGGGCGGCGCCGTGCTTGCCGGGCACCCGGATCTGGCCGGCGTTGCCGCGGCGCAGAACGTCGTGGATCCCATCGGCGCCCTCACGCCGCTTGTCCTCGTCGGAGGACTGCAGTGCGCGCAGGGCCCGCACGGTCCCTTCGAGGTCGGCGGCGACGTCGGAGAGCAGATCGGCGACCGGACCGGGATTCGCCGAGAGGATGTCGATCCACATGCGGGGATCGGAGGCGGCGATCCGGGTCACATCGCGGATGCCCTGTCCGCACAGCCGTACGGCCGTCTCCTCCGCGTGCTCGAGGCGCGCGGCGACCATGCTGGAGACCAGGTGGGGCATGTGCGAGACGAGCGCGACGGCCCGGTCGTGGGCGTCCGCGTCCATCACGACCGGCACCGCACGGCAGTGCGAGACCAGCTCGAGGGCGAGGTTCAGCACCTCGGTGTCGGTGTCCCGGGTCGGGGTGAGCACCCAGGGGCGGCCCTCGAAGAGATCGCCGGTGGCCGCCAGCGGACCGGACTTCTCACGGCCCGACATGGGGTGCGAGCCGATGTACCGGGACAGGAGGTCCGGGTCGAGGCCGAACGCCTCCAGTTCGCGGCGGGGCCCGCCCTTGACGCTGGCCACATCAAGGTAGCCGCGCCCGAGACCGCGCCGCATGGCGTCGGCGAGCGCGGCGGCCACATGGGCGGGCGGGGCCGCGACGACGACCAGGTCGACGGGCCCCTCGGGGGCCTCGTCGGTGCCGGCACCGAGGACGGCGGCCGTACGGGCCTGCTCGGGGTCGCGGTCGGTCAGGTGCACGGTGACACCGCGGGAGGCGAGCGCCAGGGCCGCCGATGTGCCGATCAGCCCGGCACCGATGACGAGTGCGGACCTCACTGGGCGATGTCCTTGCGGAGGGAGGCGGCGGCACCGAGGTAGACGTGCACGATGTCGGCCCGCGGCTTGTCGGACGCGATGTGGGCGAGGACGCGGACGACGCGGGGCATCGCACCCTCGACGTCGAGTTCCTGGGCACAGATCAGCGGCACGTCCACGATGCCGAGCTTGCGCGCGGCGGCCGCCGGGAAGTCGCTGTGCAGATCGGGCGTGGCGGTGAACCAGATGCTGATCAGGTCGTCCGTGGTGAGTCCGTTCCGCTCCAGGACGGCGGTGAGCAGGGCGCCGACCTGCTCGCTCATGTGCCCGGCCTCGTCCCGCTCAAGTTGGACGGCGCCCCGGACCGCTCGTACCGCCACGGTTTCGCTCCTCGCTGATCTACGGAAACTTCTGATCACACCAGCCTAGTCAGCCCGGAACGTACTGGTGCGCGACGCCCGTCTGGCGAGACGGCACCGCGCCGTGATGCGAACGCCCCCGTGCGCCCCTCGGTGCCGGGCCGCCGGCCGGCTCACCGGGACCGGTGGCCCAGCGGGCGTGTCGGGGGCGCACGGAGCGGCGACACGCCCGCTGAGCGGATCCCGGTCGAGGGCAGCGCCGACCGAGGGGTCACGCGTCCCAGAGGGCCCCGAGCGCCTGCAGTTCGCTTCCGTACTCGATGCGGTCCGCCCACTCCCGTGGCCAGGCCTCGGCGCCGAGGTGGGCGCCCGCGAAGGCGCCCGCGAGGCAGGCGATCGAGTCGGAGTCGCCGGAGGTGCACGCGGCCCGGCGCAGCGCTGTGACGGGCTCGTCCGGGAACAGCAGGAAGCACAGCAGAGCGGTGGCGAGGGCCTCCTCCGCGATCCACCCCTCACCGGTCGCCAGGCACGGGTCGGTCTCGGCCGAGACGGTCCGCACGGCCTCCTGGAGGCGTTCGAGGATCTCCAGGCACTCGTCCCAGCCGCGCGCGATGAAGTGCTCGGGCGTGGGGTCCTGGGCGCGGGTCCACAGATCGCCGAGCCACTCCTCGTGGTAGCGGCTGCGGTTCTCGTAGGCGTACGACCGCAGCAGTCCCACCAGGCCCGTCGGCTCGGCACCCTGCGCAAGAAGGTGTATCGCGCGGGCGGTGAGATCGGAGGCGGCGAGCGCCGTGGGGTGGCCGTGTGTGAGCGCGGCCTGCAACTGGGCGGCACCGGCCCGCTGTTCGTCGCTCAGCCCCGGTGCGAGCCCGACGGGCGCCACACGCATGTTGGCCCCGCAGCCCTTGGAGCCGATCTGGCTGGCCTGCTGCCAGGGCCGGCTCTCGTCGTTGAGCAGATTGCAGGCGACCAGGCAGGTCCGGCCGGGCGCCCGGTTGTTGTCCGGCGAGTGGTACCAGTCGACGAACTCCTCGCGCACCGGCCGTTGCATCCGCTTCGGCGCCAGGACACCGCGGTCCATGGCCGTGCGCAGCCCGCGTCCGAGCGCCAGCGTCATCTGGGTGTCGTCGGTGACGATCGCCGGCCTCGGCAGCTCCATCTCCCGCCACGGCCCGCACTTGGCGAGGATCGCCGGCACATCGTTGAACTCGGTGGGAAATCCAAGGGCGTCGCCGAGAGCGAGCCCGATCAGGGATCCGGTGGCGGCGTGCTTGGCGAGGGCCGTGCCGGTCATGAGAGCCGTCCTTCCGTGGCGGGGCGGAGCAGGGGCGGGTGCAGGGCGGTGGCGCCGCCTGCGCGGTAGAGCGCGGCGGGTTTGCCGCGGCCGCCGGTCAGCCGGGCGGCGCCCGGGACCGGTTCGACGAAGCCGGGGGTGGCGAGGACCTTGCGCCGGAAGTTGGGGCGGTCGAGCGAGGTGCCCCACACGGTCTCGTAGACCTGCTGCAGCTCGCCCAGGGTGAACTCGGTCGGGCAGAAGGCGGTGGCGATACAGGTGTACTCGAGCTTGGCGCCGACGCGTTCCTGAGCATCGACGAGGATCCGGTCGTGGTCGAAGGCGAGCGGCCCGGCGGCCTCGTACGGCAGCCAGCGGGCGTGCGCGGCGTCGCCGCCGCCGTGCGGCTCGGGAGGGTCGGGCAGCAGCGCGGCGAAGGCCACGGAGACGACCCGCATACGGGGGTCGCGACCGGGGTCACTGTAGGTGCGCAGCTGCTCCAGATGGAGCCCGGAGACGTCCGCGAGCCCGGTCTCCTCGGCGAGTTCCCGCCGGGCCGCGTCCTCCGCGGACTCCTCGGGCCGCACGAAGCCGCCCGGGAGCGCCCAGCGGCCCGCGTAGGGCTCCTGCCCGCGTTCGACGAGCAGGACGTGGAGCGCTCCGGCGCGGAGGGTGAGGACGGCCAGGTCGACGGTGACGGCGAAGGGTTCGAAGGCGTACTTGTCATAGCCCTGCACGGCCCCCACGACCCCCACCCCCTTAGTGGTCACATTGACTATAAACAGAGCGGACGTCGGCGCACAAGAGGACGGCCGGCTCCCGCACCGCGGGAACCGGCCGCTCGGGCGTGGAGCGTGGCTAGAGTTCGACTTCCTTCATCAGCATCCCCACCTCGGTGTTGGAAAGTCGGCGCAGCCAGCCCGACTTCTGGTCGCCGAGGGTGATCGGGCCGAAGGCGGTCCGCACCAGCTTGTCGACGGGGTAGCCGGCCTCGGCGAGCATGCGGCGCACGATGTGCTTGCGGCCCTCGTGCAGGGTCACCTCGACGAGGTAGTTCTTGCCGGTCTGCTCGACCACCCGGAAGTGGTCCGCGCGCGCGTACCCGTCCTCCAGCTGGATGCCGTCCTTGAGCTTCTTGCCCAGGTCGCGCGGGATGGGGCCCACGATGTGCGCGAGATAGGTCTTCTTCACGCCGTACCTGGGGTGGGTCAGCCGGTGCGCCAGCTCGCCGTGGTTGGTGAGCAGGATGACGCCTTCGGTCTCCGTGTCGAGCCGGCCCACGTGGAACAGCCGGGTCTCGCGGTTGGTGACGTAGTCGCCGAGGCACTGACGGCCCTCCGGGTCCTCCATGGTGGAGACGACACCGGCCGGCTTGTTCAGCGAGAAGAACTGGTACGACTGTGTGGCCACGGTCAGCCCGTCGACCTTGATCTCGTCCTTGTCGGGGTCGACCCGCAGGCCCTGCTCGGTGACGATCTCGCCGTTCACCTCGACCCGGGCCTGCTCGATCAGCTCCTCGCAGGCACGCCGGGAGCCGTAGCCCGCGCGCGCGAGCACCTTCTGCAGGCGCTCGCCCTCCTGCTCGGCGCCCGGGAAGGTCTTGGGCAGCTTGAGGTCCGGCTTGCCCGCGTACCGCTCGCGGTTGCGCTCCTCGGCCCGCGCCTCGTACTCACGGGAGCGCGAGGGCGTCGTACGGCCGCCACGCTGCTGGGACTGCTTGGGACCGCCCTTGGCGCCGCCACGCGCGTCCGAGCCGCGACCCGACTTCGGGCCGTCCTGGGAGGCCCCGGGGCCCACGTCGTAGCGGCGCTCCTCGGGGCGGGGCTTGCGGGGGCGGCCCTGCCGCTCGTCCCTGTTGTTACCGGCACCGCGGTAGTTGCCGCGCCCGTCGTTCCTGCCGCTGCCGCTGCTTCGCATCAAAGTTCCGTCGTCGTGTTTGTCGTGTGATCGCCGTCCGCGTCCGGAGCGTCGAGAGCATCCGGGTCGAACGACGGAACGCCCTCCTGGGTCTCGGCCTCGATCGCCTCCGCCTCCGGGAGGAAGGGCGCGAGTTCCGGGAGCTCGTCCAGGCCGCGCAGGCCCATCCGCTCCAGAAAGTAGTTCGTCGTCCTGTACAGGATCGCACCTGTTTCGGGTTCCGTGCCCGCCTCTTCGACCAGACCGCGCTGGAGGAGGGTGCGCATGACCCCGTCGCAGTTCACTCCGCGGACCGCCGAGACGCGGCTGCGGCTGACCGGCTGGCGGTAGGCGACCACCGCCAGCGTCTCCAGTGCGGCCTGGGTGAGCCGGGCCTGCTGGCCGTCGAGCACGAAGCGCTCCACGGCGGGCGCGTAGTCGGCCCGGGTGTAGTAGCGCCAGCCGCCGGCGACGAACCGCAGCTCGAAGCCGCGCCCCTGCACCGTGTACTCGTCGGCGAGTTCGCGCAGGGCGTCGGCGATCTGCCGCCGGGGACGCTCCAGGATCTTCGCCAGGTGCTCCTCGGTGGCGGGCTCGTCCACGACCATGAGGACGGCCTCCAGGGCGGGCTTGAGGTCGAGTCCGGCCACCGTGCTCAGGCTGGCCGGAACCTCGGCGGTCTTCTCGCTCACGCCTTCTCCTCCGTCTTCGTGCCGCTCTTGTCGGGATCCTCGGGCGGCCGGTCGAACTCGTCCGTCACCACCGGTGCCTCCTCGCCGACCCCGCCGGTCCAGCGCACGACCAGGTCGCCGAGGGCGGTCTCCTGCTCCAGCGCCACCGCCTTCTCCCGGTACAGCTCCAGGAGGGCCAGAAAGCGCGCCACGACGGTGAGCGTGTCGTCGGTGTCCTCCACGAGCACGCGGAAGCTCGCCTCGCCGAGTTCCCGCAGCCGCGCGACCACGATCCCGGCCTGCTCCTGCACGGACACCAGCGGTGCGTGGATGTGGTCGACGTAGACCTGAGGCTTGGGCTTGGGCTGCATCGCCTTGACCGCCAGCTTCGCGAACCCCTCGGCTCCGATGCTGATGACGACCTCGGGCAGCAGCTCGGCGTGGTGGGGTTCGAGGCCGACGGTACGGGGGTAGCGCCGGGCCTCGTCCTCAGTGCGCCGGTTGAAGATGTCGGCGATCTGTTTGTAGGCGCGGTACTGCAGGATCCGCGCGAACAGCAGGTCGCGGGCCTCAAGGAGCGCGAGGTCCGCTTCGTCCTCGACCTCGGCGGCGGGCAGCAGCCGTGCCGCCTTGAGGTCGAGCAGGGTCGCGGCGACGACCAGGAACTCGGTCGTCTGGTCGAGGTCCCAGTCCGGCCCCATCGCCCGGATGTGGGCCATGAACTCGTCGGTCACCTTGGACAGCGCGACCTCGGTGACGTCGAGCTTGTGCTTCGAGATCAGCTGGAGCAGAAGGTCGAAAGGCCCTTCGAAGTTGGACAGCCGGACCTTGAAGACACCGTCGTCGGACTCCTGCTCGGCCGGGAGGCCGCCGGCAGTGCCGGCGGCCTCGCCGGAGGACCCGGAACCCGGCGCGGTCACCGCAGCGGCAGGGGTCGCCTCGGCGGCGACGGCCGGGCGGGGCCCCGGTACCGACGTCACGACGGCCGCCGGGCCGGGCACGGTCTCCGGCTCGCTCTCGGGTGCTGCGACACCCGCCCCGGCCGCCTCCGAGACGTCCACTGCGGCCGAGGGGACGGTGCCCCGGGACTCCTTCGGCGTGGCTCCCCGCTCACGCTCCGTCTCGGCAGGTGCCTCCGCTTCGAGCACCGACGACGCGCCGGTCCGGAACTCCTCCGCCGCGGAACCAGGCCCCGGCACGTCGGCGGCAGGGAGTTCGGCCCCTGCTCGGGAGGGGCCTGCGGGCGCGGGCGTACGGGACGGGGCTGTCCGCGCGGGCTCCTCGGACGGGCGGTCCTGTCCGGCTTCGGGTTCCTGGGGGGCGGCCTGCGGCTCGCTCCCCTGAGAGTCGGCCTCCGGTTCGGGACCCGGGCCGAGCGGGGTCTCTTCGAGGGGCTCCGCTTCCGCGGGAGGCACATCCGGGGCCACCGGCGCGGCGCCCGGCCCGCGCCCCAGCGCACGCCGGCGGCCGGCGGAGCCGGGGGCGGATGAGGAGCCGTCGTACGAGGTCATAGCCGTCGCAGGCTACCTGCTCATCGCCCCCGGAGCCGACGCACGAGAATGCTGGCGTCCCCCCGGGACTCCAGATCCGCCAGTACGACGGCGACCGCCTCACGCACGATGCGCCCGCGGTCGACCGCGAGCCCGTGCTCGCCCCGGAGCACAAGACGTGCGTGCTCGAGGTCCATCAGTTCTTCCGCGGACACGTACACGGTGATCTTCTCGTCGTGCCGCTCCCGCCCGCTGGGCCGCCGCCCGGCCGCGCGCGCCCGCTTGCGCGACTGGGCCGTCGAAGAGGCGGGAGAACCTTCCTGCGTCGCCTGCCGACGCGCGGACCGCTCCGCGGCCTGGGACCGCGTGCGGGACTCCCCCGCCTCCGCCTCGGCCGTGTCCGCCGCGACGTGCTCGTCACCCTCCCCGTCACCGCCCTGGACGGGCACCGACGGCGGTGCGTCCTCCGTCGCGGCCGTCGCGTCGCTCTCGCCCGCAGGAGCCGGCACCCGGGCCTCGCCGTTGGCCTGGCGCCTGGGAGAGGACGACTGGAGCGCCATTCCCCCGGTGGTACGGAACAGTTCGTCGGCCCCAGGCAGACTCACTCGGCGTGACACCGGGCGAGCACCTCCCTGGCGAGCTGGCGGTAGGCGGCGGCACCGACGGAGTTGGAGGCGTACGTGGTGATGGGCTCGCCGGCGACCGTGGTCTCCGGGAAGCGCACGGTCCGGCCGATCACTGTGTGGTAGACGTGGTCGTCGAATGCCTCGACGACACGCGCGAGAACCTCACGGCTGTGCACGGTCCGGGAGTCGTACATCGTGGCGAGAATGCCGTCGAGTTCGAGCTCGGGGTTGAGTCGCTCCTGGACCTTCTCGATGGTCTCGGTGAGCAACGCGACACCACGCAGCGCGAAGAACTCGCACTCCAGCGGCACGATCACCTTGTGCGCGGCGGTGAGCGCGTTCACGGTGAGCAGGCCGAGCGAGGGCTGACAGTCGATCACGATGTAGTCGTAGTCGGGCATCAGCGGCTTCAGCGCCCGCTGGAGCGTCGACTCGCGCGCGACCTCGGACACCAACTGGACCTCGGCCGCGGACAGGTCGATGTTGCTCGGCAGCAGGTCCATGTTCGGGACCGCGGTCTTCAGCAGGACCTCGTCCGCGGACATGCCCCGCTCCATGAGCAGGTTGTAGACCGTGAGGTCGAGCTCCATGGGGTTGACGCCGAGCCCCACGGACAGCGCGCCCTGCGGGTCGAAGTCGACGAGCAGCACACGGCGGCCGTACTCCGCGAGCGCGGCACCCAGGTTGATGGTCGACGTCGTCTTGCCGACGCCGCCCTTCTGGTTGCACATCGCGATGATCTTCGCGGGGCCGTGGTCGGTCAGCGGGCCCGGGATCGGGAAGTACGGCAGCGGACGGCCCGTCGGGCCGATGCGCTCGCGGCGCTGGCGGGCCGCGTCGGGCGCGAGCGTGGCCGCGTACTCGGGATCGGGCTCGTATTCGGCGTCGGGGTCGTAGAAGTGCCCTTCGGGCAGTTCGTCGTAGTCGGCGAAGTGGTTGTGGACCCCGCCACTTCCGTTGCCGGCCATGGCGTTCACGTGTTGGCCATCCAAGCTTTGATGTGCTGTCTCAGCCAGGTAAGGGCTCTGGCTCTGGTGGGCAGCGAAGGTACGGACAGCGACGGAGCCGACAGCCTCGAGCCCCGTGGGGCCCGTGCCCCGCGCAGGCATTCCTGGTTGACCACCCCCGGGAGCAAATGTCGACTCATTCACAAGTCGTCTTACCTCCTTGGTGACCAGGAAACTTCTAGATAGGTCAGCGTGGCACCATGCCGACGGTTGGCGACTCTATGGCGTGTCGGCGGTCCGCAGCAACACAATCCGCCGGACCCGGCCCGATGTGTCGGCAATGAAACATCCCGCTGTCAAGAGTGTCCGGGCACCGTTCGCCAGGTTTCACCGGTGTACGAAACGGTGGAAGGGTTGCGTTCGAGGCGAGTTGAACGAGTGCCGCAAAGTGACCATACACACACCCGGCCGGACCTTGTCGGGCAAGGTCCGGCCGGGTGCCGGGTGTTGACGAGGCGTGTTGACCTATCGCCTTGTAGTGCCGGGTAATCGGACCCGGGTCGCGGCCCGCTCAGCCGATGAGGGTCTCCAGGTCCACGTGCTCGAGGCCGTGTGCCTCGGCGACCTCCTTGTAAACCACCTTGCCGTCATGGGTGTTGAGGCCCTTGGCCAGCGCGGCGTCGCGGCGCAGCGCCTCGGCCCAGCCGCGGTTGGCGAGCTCCACGATGTAGGGCAGCGTGGCGTTCGTCAGCGCGTAGGTGGAGGTGTTGGGGACGGCGCCGGGCATGTTGGCGACGCAGTAGAAGACCGACTCGTGGACCTTGAAGGTCGGCTCGGCGTGCGTGGTGGGACGGGAGTCCTCGAAGCAGCCGCCCTGGTCGATCGCGATGTCGACAAGGACACTTCCCGCCTTCATCCGGGAGACGAGCTCGTTGGTGACCAGCTTCGGGGCCTTGGCACCCGGGATGAGGACGGCGCCGACGACGAGGTCGGCGTCGAGGCAGGCCTTCTCGAGCTCGAAGGCGTTGGAGACGACCGTCTGGATCTTCGTGCCGAAGATCTTGTCCGCCTCCTTCAGCTTGTTGATGTCCTTGTCGAGCAGGGTCACGTGGAAGCCGAGACCGATGGCGATCTGCGCGGCGTTCCAGCCGGAGACGCCACCGCCGATGATGACGGCCTTGCCGGCCGGCACGCCCGGGACACCGCCGGGCAGCACACCGCGACCGCCGTTGGCGGCCATCAGGTGGTAGGCGCCGACCTGCGGGGCCAGCCGGCCCGCCACCTCGGACATCGGGGCGAGCAGCGGGAGCGCCCGGTTCGGCAGCTCGACCGTCTCGTACGCGATGGCCGTGGTGCCGGACTCCAGGAGGGCGTCCGTGCACTCCTTGGAGGCGGCCAGGTGCAGGTAGGTGAAGAGGATCTGGTCCTTGCGGAGGCGGTGGTACTCCTCGGCGACGGGCTCCTTGACCTTCAGCAGCAGGTCGGAGGTGGCCCAGACCTCGTCGGCGGTGTCCAGGATCCGGGCGCCGGCGGCGATGTACTCCTCGTCCGGGATCGAGGAGCCGACGCCGGCGTTCCGCTCCACGACGACCTGGTGGCCGTTGCGCACCAGCTCGTGCACGCCGGCGGGGGTGATGGCCACCCGGAACTCGTTGTTCTTGACCTCGCGGGGGATGCCGACCTTCACGTCGATCACGGTCCTTGACTCAGGGAATGTGGGGCATTGAACTGCATACCCGGACGTGCAGGGGCACATCGGGAGACACCGCCGGAGAATGTGCGGCAGAGCCAGTTTAATGAAGGCGTTCCCGCTGTCTAGCCTTTCATTGCATCAATCTTCAGCTGATGCACTGCGGATTTCGTAGGCGTTACCGGCGGGTTCCTGGTTTTCGGCGTCTTCCGGACCCACTTCACCCAGCATTCGCGAGGCGGCCCCCCGGTGCAGACCGGCGGCCGCCGGGTCGCCGAGGCGTTCGAGAGTGTCGGCCAGCCTGAGCTGCAGCGCCGCCTGGAGCCGTACATCCTCGGCGCGCCGCGCCCACTCGACCGCTTCCTGGCAGGTGCGGAGCGACTCCTCGGGCCGGCCGGCGTACTCCTGGACCCGGGCGAGCTCGCTCAAGGCCCGTGCGTGGGCGGCGACATCGTTGTTCCTGCGGTGTCCCGCCACCGCCGCGCGCCAATTGCGCAGCGCCTCGCCGTAGCGGCCCGCGTAGGTGTGGACGGTCGCGATGCGGCCGTAGAGCCGGGCGGCGTCCGCGCCCTCGTCGCGGGCGAGCCGCCGGGCGAGCGCCCGGCCGTACCAGTCGGCGGCACGGTCGTAGTCGCCCAGCTCCTGGTGGGCGCCTGCTACGGATTCCATTGCGCGCGCCGTCGCATACGGGTCCTCGGCACGCCGTCCGGCGTCCAGCGCGGCCCGGTAGCGGGCCAGCGCCTCCGTCGTACGGCCGGTCTGGGCGTCCAGGTCAGCGAGGTTCAGCAGGGCCGCCGCCTGTTCACGAGGCAGGTCGCGGCGCTCGGCGACATCGAGGACCAGCCGGTGGATGCCGTACAGCTCGGGCGCCGCGGCCTGGGTGCCGAAGTGCGCGACCATGGCCCTGACCAGCGCGGCCATCAGACGCCTGGCCAGCGTGTCCAGCTCGCCGTCGGCGACCGCGAGGCGGGCCGCGGCCAGCAGCGCGGGCTGCCCTACGCGCAGCCAGTCCTCCGCGGCCCGGGGACTCTCGAAGCGCAGGGCCTTGGGCAGTCCGGCCAGCTTCTCGCGGGCCTGCGGGCTGTCCGTCTCGGTGATCGCGCGGCAGGACTGCAGTAGCCGTACGGTCCGCTCCAGCATCCGCGCCCGGGCCAGCTGCAGCTCGGCGGGGCGGTCCTGGCTGCCGCTCACGGCTCGCAGCAGGGGCAGCAGACAGCCGGGTACCTCGTACTGCGGTACGGCGCAGGCGACGCGTCGCAGGAAACCGTGGGCCGCGAACTCCTCGAGGGCGGTACGGGCGTCGTCGACCGAGCAGCCGGCGAGCGCGGAGGCGGTGTGCGGGTCCACGAGGCCGGCGGGGGCGAGATGGAGCAGGCGCAGCATCCGCTGGGCGGTGCCCGGCAGCCCCGCGTGGGCGAGCCGGAAGACCCGGGCCAGTGGCGGTCCCTCGTCGCCGCCGACCCGCAGCTGCTTGCCGAGGTCGGCGACGCCCGCCTTGGGACGGGCGGCCAGCCAGCCGCCGGCCAGGACGAGTGAGGCGGGGTGGCCTGCGCACTCCTCGACCAGCCGTTCGGCGGCGCTCGGGTCGACGGTGACGCGCACCGATCCGGTGTACCGCGTGAGCAGTTCCTGGGCCGACTTGGTGTCGAGTCCGCCGAGGGTGCAGGGACGGACGTCCGTGATACCGGTCAGCGGGCCCTCGGAGACGGCGACGACAAGGCAGTCGGGTGCCTCGGGCAGCAGCGGGTCCACCTGCTCGGCGGCCATGGCGTCGTCGAGCAGAAGCAGCACGCGACGGCCCGCCAGGCCCTCGCGCACCGCTTGGCCCAGCTCGTCCCCGTCGGCGCCCGCGGGGGCGGGCAGGCCGAGGGCGGTCAGCAGTGCGCGGGCGGTGCGCTCGGTCGGTACGGGTGTGCCGTCGGGCTCCCTGAGGCGGGCCCGCAGCACGCCGTCCTCGTAACGGTGTGCGACCTGGCGCACCAGTTCCTCGGCGAGCGCGGTGCGGCCGCAACCGGGGCGGCCGGCGATCAGCAGCACTCTGGCCCGGGGCGCCTTGCGGCCGGAGAGGGTGTCGAGTCCCGCACGCTCGATGTCGAGCATGAGTTCCTTCAACTCCCGTGTGCGGCCGAGGAACTGACCGTCCACGGGGGCGGCGGGCCGCTCGCTCCGGCACAGTTCGACGCCGGGTGTCTCCACCGCCTGATCCGCCACGGGCCACGCTCCCGTCCCACTGCGCACACGGGCCCGCCGATGCCTTGGGGCGGGTCGTTCCCAGAGCCTAGTTGACGCTCTGCGACGATCCGGGTGGACCACGGCGGGCACATCCCCCGATCGGATCAGCCGATGGTACGACCGCCATGGTCGGAGCGTTGTGAGGCCTGTGAGCGAAGGTGCCTCAGTGGTGGTCAGGCCTCGAAGGGCCGTGCGGGCCACGGCGCCTCGGCCGGGCGCAGGGCGTCGAGACCGTCGCCGCCGCGCGCGGCGAGGAGCGAGAGGACACCGACCACGAGGCAGTTGTTGTGCAGCTCGCCGGCGAGCACGCCCCGGGCCAGTTCCTGGACCGGGATCCTGGCCTGCTCCATGTCGGCCTCCTCGTCCTCCACCTCGAAGCGCCGGCCGTCGGCCTCGGACAGACCTCGGGCGAGGAAGATGCGCACCGCCTCGTCGCAGCCCCCGGGGGTGGTGTAGACGTCGGTCAGCACACGCCAGTCCTCGGCCTTGACGTGCGCCTCCTCGTACAGCTCGCGCTGGGCGGCGTGCAGCGGGTTCTCACCGGGGACGTCGAGGAGTCCGGCCGGGATCTCCCAGAGCTTGTGGCGCACCGGGTGGCGGTACTGGCGGATGACCAGGACCCGGTCGTCGTCGTCCAGGGCGAGGACGGCCACCGAGCCGGGGTGCACCTGGTAGTCGCGGCGGGCGACCGAGCCGTCGGGCATGACCACATCGTCGGCGCGGACCGAGGTCTTCTTGCCGACGAACGGGGTCTGACTCGCCCTGACCTCCCACTCCTCGGGGGTGTCCTTGATCGTCATGTCGCCCTGTTCCTCCCACGCCCTCGCACGAACCGGGGTACGCCTCCCGCAGGACGCGTACCCCGGCCACCGTACAGCTCTTGTGTCACTTGCCGTTCTTGCGCTCGACGGCCGCCTTGACCAGGCCGGCGAAGAGCGGGTGCGGCCGGGTCGGGCGGGAGCGAAGCTCGGGATGCGCCTGCGTCGCCACCAGGTAAGGGTGCACTTCGCGCGGGTACTCGACGTACTCGACGAGCTTGCCGTCCGGCGACGTGCCGGAGAACACGATGCCCGCCTTCTTCTCCAGCTCGGCCCGGTAGGCGTTGTTCACCTCGTAGCGGTGCCGGTGGCGCTCCTCGACGTACTCCTTGCCGTCGTACACCTCGCGCACGATCGAGCCCTCGGCCAGCTTGGCCGGGTACATGCCGAGCCGCATCGTCCCGCCCATGTCGCCCTCGCCCGCCACGATGTCGAGCTGCTCGGCCATGGTGGAGATGACGGGGTGGCCGGTGGCCGCGTCGAACTCGGTGGAGTTCGCGTCGGAGATGTCGGCCAGGTTGCGCGCCGCCTCGATCACGATGCACTGCAGGCCCAGGCAGAGTCCGAGCAACGGGATCTTGTTCTCGCGGGCGTACTGGATGGCGCCCACCTTGCCGGACACACCGCGGTCGCCGAACCCGCCGGGGATGCAGATCGCGTCCGCGTCGGACAGCTGCTTCTTGGCGCCCGCCGGGGTCTTGCAGTCGTCGGACGTGACCCACTTGATCTTCACGCGGGCCTTGTTGGCGAAGCCGCCCGCGCGCAGCGCCTCGGTCACCGACAGATAGGCGTCGGGCAGGTCGATGTACTTGCCGACCAGGGCGAGGGTGACCTCGTGCTCCGGGTTGTGGACGCGGTCGAGCAGGTCGTCCCAGGTCGTCCACTCCACGTCGCGGAACGGCAGGTCCAGCTTGCGGACGACATAGGCGTCCAGGCCCTCGGTATGCACGACCTTCGGGATGTCGTAGATCGAGCGGGCGTCGGGGCAGGCCACGACGGCCGCCTCGTCCACGTCGCACATCAGGGAGATCTTGCGCTTGATCGCGGTCGGGACCTCGCGGTCGCAGCGCAGGACGATCGCGTCCGGCTGGATGCCGATGTTCCGCAGGGCGGCCACCGAGTGCTGGGTCGGCTTGGTCTTCAACTCGCCCGAGGGACCGATGTACGGCAACAGTGAGATGTGCACCACGAAGACGTTGTCACGGCCGACCTCGTGGCGGACCTGGCGCACCGTCTCCAGGAACGGCAGCGACTCGATGTCGCCCACGGTGCCGCCGACCTCGGTGATCACCACGTCCACCTCGTCGGTGGCCATACGCCGGATGCGGTGCTTGATCTCGTTGGTGATGTGCGGGATGACCTGCACCGTGTCACCCAGGTACTCACCGCGCCGCTCCTTGGCGATCACCGTCGAGTAGACCTGCCCGGTGGTGACGTTGGCGGAGCCGTCCAGATCGCGGTCGAGGAAGCGCTCGTAGTGGCCGATGTCCAGGTCGGTCTCGGCGCCGTCGTTGGTGACGAACACCTCACCGTGCTGGAAGGGGTTCATGGTGCCCGGATCCACGTTCAGATACGGGTCGAGCTTCTGCATGACGACGCGCAGGCCCCGCGCCTTGAGCAGCATGCCGAGGCTGGACGCCGTCAGGCCCTTGCCGAGCGAGGAGGCAACACCCCCGGTGACGAAGATGTGCTTGGTCGTCGTGGCTTTGCTGGTTCGGAAAGCAGCGGGCGGCATGGCCAAGAGGGGGCTCCCGTGGTCGCGGTCTGGTGCGGTCCGGCTGGTCCTCCGAGGGATGTCGGGGGTGCCGTCGCTGCGGTTCGGGGGTTTCGTGCCCACCGGTCCACGGGCTACCAGCGTATCAGCGCCCGGGCGGGACTGCTTCCGGCCACGCTCCGCGCACGTGTCACCACAGACGCGCAACAGTCACCCGCGCCCCACTCGTTCGGCGCACTCGCGTTATCCGGAGCGGCGCGCGGATCATGGAGGTGCGTCGTATCCTGCTCGGACACTCGCTGCCGAGCACATCCGGAAAAGGGCACCACCCCCCGCCCGTCACCGGAACAACAAGAGCTCGTCAGATCGTTGAACATCGGCTGCTTCTTTTCCGAATGGGTCGGTGGACAACGACTTTCTCACCAACCCCATGACCGCAAGAGCGACCGCCCCTCGAGGGCGACGTGGCCGTTCGACTGGAGTTCAATTGGCCGGGCGCATCGAAGACTACGCACTCATCGGAGACATGCAGACCGCGGCGCTGGTCTGCCGGGACGGCACCGTGGACTGGTTGTGCCTGCCCCGATTCGACTCCCATGCCGTCTTCGCAGCACTGCTCGGCACGGAGGAGCACGGCTTCTGGCGGCTCGGGCCGGCCCACGCGCCGAACGCCCAGCCGCCGACGGCGACCCGGCGCTCCTACCGCGGTGACTCCCTGATCCTCGAGTCCGAGTGGGACACCCCGCGCGGCACGGTCCGGGTCGTCGACTTCATGCCCCCGCGTGACGGCGCCCCGCAGCTGATCCGCATCGTGGAGGGCGTCACCGGCCGGGTGCCGATGCGGTCGGCGCTGCGCATGCGGTTCTCGTACGGACGGGTCGTGCCCTGGGTCCACAAGCACGAGGGCCGCACCGTCGCCGTCGCCGGACCCGACTCTGTGTGGTTCGACACCCAGGCCGAGACCTACGGCAAGGGACTGACGACGTACGCCGACTTCACGGTCGCGCCGGGCGACCGGATCGCGTTCACCATCTCGTGGCAGCCCTCGCACCAGAAGCCGCCGCAGCTGCCGGAGCCCGAGCAGTCGCTCGAGGCGGCCGAGGACTTCTGGCGCGAGTGGGTGGAGCACTGTACGTACCACGGTCCGTACCGCGAGGCGGTGGTCCGCTCCCTGATCACGCTGAAGGCCCTCACCTACGGGCCGACCGGCGGCATCGTGGCCGCACCCACGACCTCGCTGCCCGAGGAGATCGGTGGCGTGCGCAACTGGGACTACCGCTACACCTGGCTGCGTGACGCGGCGATCACCCTGTCCTCGCTGCTGCGCACCGGCTACCGTGAAGAGGCCCGCGCCTGGCGCGAGTGGCTGCTGCGGGCCGTCGCCGGCGATCCCGAGAACCTGCAGATCATGTACGGCATCGCGGGCGAGCGGGAACTGGGCGAGGCCGAGCTGGACTGGCTGCCCGGCTACCAGAACTCGGCCCCGGTGCGCGTCGGCAACGGCGCCGCCCACCAGCTGCAGCTCGACGTATACGGCGAGGTCACCGAGGCCCTGCACCTGGCCCATATGACCGGACTGGCCCGCAACGACTACGCCTCGCTGCTCCAGTTGAAGCTGATCCGCTACCTGGAGCAGCACTGGGACGAACCGGACGAGGGCATCTGGGAGGTGCGCGGCCCCCGCCGCCATTTCGTGCACTCCAAGGTCATGGCCTGGGTCGCCGTCGACCGCACGATCAAGCTGATCGAGTCCGGCGACGCGGACGGCCCGCTGGAGAAGTGGCGCGAGCTGCGCGACGACATCCACCGGGACGTGTGCGAGAAGGGCTACGACAAGGAGCGCAACACCTTCACACAGTCCTACGGATCCAGGGAACTGGACGCCTCGCTGCTGCTGATCCCGCAGATGGGCTTCCTGCCGCCGGACGACAAACGCGTGATCGGCACGATCGAGGCGATCCAGCGCGAGCTGTCCACTCCCGACGGCTTCATCCTGCGCTACCCCACCGCGGGCGCGGAGGAGGGCGTGGACGGGCTGCCGGGTGACGAGGGCGCGTTCCTCGCCTGCTCCTTCTGGCTGGCCGACGACCTCGCGATGATCGGCCGTGTGGACGAGGCCCGCAAGCTCTTCGAGAAGCTGCTCGCCCTGCGCAACGACCTCGGCCTGCTCGCCGAGGAGTGGGACCCGCGTCTGCAGCGGCAGGTCGGGAACTTCCCGCAGGCGTTCAGCCATGTCCCGCTGATCGACACCGCCCTGCGGCTGACCGCGTCCGGCGCGTACGGCGGCTGAGTCCGCCCCCTCCGCACGCCGCCGCCGAACAGGACCGGTGCGCCGTGCCCGCCTAGGCTGAAGGCAGATGTGTCCCCTCGCTGGAAGGGGCGGCTGCCATGGCTCCCTCGTCGAAGGCGGGCGCGGCGCTCGCCGCGCTCCGCGAGGACCTCGAGGGCGAGGTCCTCGCCCCCGGTGACTCCGGCTACGACGAGGCCCGGACCGTCTTCAACGCGCTGATCGACCGCCACCCGGCCGTGATCGCGCAGTGCGAGGGGACGACCGACGTCGTCCGGGCGGTGCGCTTCGCCCGGGACCTGGATCTGAAGATCGCGGTCCGCGGCGGCGGCCACAGCGTCGCGGGCATGGCGCTGAACGACAACGGCCTGGTCGTCGACCTGCGCCGGATGCACGAGATCACGGTCCATCCCGGGTCCGCGTCGGTGCGGGTGGAGGGTGGCGCCCTGATGAGCCAGATGGACCGCGCCACCCAGCCGCATTCTCTCGCCACCACCGGGGGCCGGGTCTCCACGACCGGCGTCGGCGGCTTCGTGCTCGGCGGCGGCAACGGCTGGCTGGACCGCGCCTTCGGCCTCGCAGTGGACAACCTGCTCGGCGTGGAGCTGGTGACCGCCGACGGCACCACGGTGCTCGCGACCGCCGAGGAGAACCCCGAGCTGTTCTGGGCCCTGCACGGCGGCGGCGGGAACTTCGGCGTCGCCACCGCGCTCACGCTCAAGCTGCACGAACTGCCCGAGTTCTCCGTCGCGCTGCTCATGTTCCTGCCCGAGACCGGCCCGGAGGCGGTGCGGACCTACCGCGACATCATCGCCACCGGACCGCCGGAGGTGGGCGGCGCCGTGCTGTACATCACGGGCCCGCCCGAGCCGTTCGTCCCCGAGCACCTGGTCGGCACACTGCTGTGCGCCGCACTGGTCACCTACGTCGGCGGCGAGGAAGGCCTGCGCAAGATCGCCCAGCCGCTGCTGGCGCTGCCGCACGAGGCGGAGGTCGTTTCCGCGATGCCCTACGCCGACCTGCAGTGCATGCTCGACGACCCGCCCGGGCTGCGGAACTACTGGTCGGTCGAGTACGTGACCTGCCTGCCCGACGAACTGGTCGACGTCTTCTGCGCCCGCGCCCCCGCAATGCCCGTGCCCTCCGACTGTCAGCACGTGCTCTTCCCCCAGGGCGGCGCGATCGCCTCCGGACCCGGCGAGTACCCGGTCCCCTACCGGGGTGCGGCCTGGACCGTGCACCCCTTCGGCGTCTGGGAGGACCCGGCGGACGACGAGCAGGCTCTGCGCTGGGTCAGGGACCTGCGCGCCGACGTACGGCCCTGGAGCACCGGGGCGGTCTATCTGAACTTCATCGGGGACGAGGGCAGGGACCGGGTGGTGGCCGGCCTCGGCACCGAGAACTTCAACCGGCTGGCCCGGGTCAAGCGCCAGTACGACCCGGACAACGTGTTCCGGTACAACCACAACATCCCGCCCGCCTGACCGGGGCCGGCGGTGCGCCCGGGGCCTTCGCGCAGGTAGCGTCACCGCATGGACAGCCGTTTCGACCCCGAGGACACCCAGGGCGCCGGAATCACCGTGCGGCGGGCGCTGGAACTGCCCGGGCTGCGCAGCGGGCTGCCGGAGGTGCTGGCCGGCGCCGACCGGCTGCACCGGACGGTGCGGTGGGTGCACGCGGGCGAGGTCCCGAACATCGCCTCGCTGCTCAAGGGCGGAGAGCTGCTCCTGACCACCGGTTACGGCCTCGGCACCCGTCCCGCCGACCAGCGCGCGTTCGTCCGTACGCTGGCCGAGCGCGGTATCGCGGCCCTGGTGGTGGAGCTCGGCCCGCGCTTCGCCCGGCTGCCCGCCGCACTCGTCGAGACGGCCCGCACGGCCGGGCTGCCGCTCGTCCAGCTGCACCGCGAGGTGCCGTTCGTGACGGTCACCGAGGAGATCCACACCGAGATCGTCAACGGCCACTACGCACTGCTCCAGCAGGCCGAGGAGGTGCACCGCCGCTGCACCGAGGCACTGCTCGGCGGCGGCGGGGTGCCCCAAGTGCTCGCCATCCTGGCCGACTTCAGCGGCAATCCGGTGTTCCTGGAGACGGCCGACGGCCAGCTGCTGTACGCCGCCGGGACGGGCCCGGCGGACACCGACCCGCTCCAGGTGTGGGAGGGCCTGCGGGGCCAGCACAAGGACGAGCCCCCGGCCGGGACGACGCTCGTCGACGTGCCGGGCGGCGGGCCCGGCACCGGTTCCGTGCGGGCCAGGCTGGTGCTGCTGCCGGTGAGCGCGCCGGTAGCGCCGGTGCACCGCATCGCCGCCGAACGGGCCGCGGGCATCCTCGCGGTGGTACTGATGCAGGCTCGGCAGGAGGAGGAGCTGGCGGCGCGCGGGCGCGGCGACTTCCTCACCGACCTCGCCGAGGGCCGGATCGCCGCCGAGGACGCACCCGCGCAGGCCCGGGTGCTCGGCTTCAGACCGGGGACCGGCCCCCTGCTGCCGGTGGTGATGCGGCTCGCGGACGGACTCGCGCCGGGCGGCGGGGGCTGGGCGGTCCTGGCGCGGGCCGTCGCGGAGGAACTGGCCTCCGTGGGCGTGCCGGTCCTGCTGGGTGTCCGGCCGGTGGAGGGCCGGGTGCCGCTGCTGCTGGGTCTGCGTTCGGAGTCGGAGCGCTCGGCGGTCGCCGACCGGGTGGCGGCGGCGCTGCGGGCCGGAGTGGAGCGGGCCGGGATACAACGGCCCGGTGTGCGGCCGCCGGTCGTCGTGGTCGGCGTCGCGGGCGGCTGGGCGGCGGCGTCGGCGGGGCTGCGGCACGCGGCGGAGACGGCGACGGCGGCACAAGGGCTGCCGGAGCACCCCTGGTACGACGCCCGCCGCCTCGACATCGACCTCCTGCTGTGGCGCCTGCGCGACCACCCGGACCTGGCGGCCTTCGTGGACCGTGCCATCGGCCCGCTGCGCGAGCACGACCTGCGCTCCAGGCCGCCGCTGTTGCCCACGCTGGAGACGTATCTGGCGCATGCGGGCCGCAAGGCGGAGACCGCTCGCGAACTGCATCTGAACCGGCAGACCCTCTACAACCGGCTCGCCCGGATCGGTGAGTTGCTGGGCACGGACCTCGACGACTCGCAGACGGTGCTGGCCCTCAGCCTGGCGCTGCGGGCCCGGAGACATGTGCCGTAGGTGTGCTGTGCGGGGGCGTCGGTGACGGGCCGCACGAGGTGGACGGCTCCGTCGCCGAGCAGCACGCCGAAGTGACGCCTCACGTCGGCTCCGACGTGCCGCCGGCTGGGCGCGGCGAGGGACGAGCCCCGCCGCGCCCAGGAACTACGGCCGAACGTCAGCCTCGCGACGTCGTGTTGAGGAAGATGGGGTTGGTCAGCGCGGCCATGGGGCCGAACAGCAGGGCGTCGCCCATGGTGTTGCCCTGGCCCGGGCTGCCGTCCGCCATCGGGTGGCGCACCTCGGCGCGTACGTACGCCGCGAGCGAGGCGGTCGTCCGCCACACCACCGTGCCGGAACCGGCGGCGCCCACCGACTCCTGGTGCATCTGGCCCTCGTCGGTGATGAACCGGACCGTGCCGTGGGGCACGCCCTGCACGTCGAGGCGGACGTCCACCGGCGCCCCGGCGGGAACGTCCAGCTTCTCGCCGATGCCGGCCTGCTTGCCGTGGCCGCTGGCGGTGAAGGTCAGCTTGACCGAGGACGACTCCGCGATCCAGCTACGGCCCGCGCGGATACCGTCCGTGATGGAGTCGGTGGCCAGGTCGTCGGCGTAGACAACGTTGTGCGGGAGACCGATGACCTGCGGGTCGCTGTGCGCGTCACTGTTGCCCATGGCCGGGAGCCAGCGCTTGCCGGTGCGGACCGCCTCACCGAGCTTCTGGTCCCAGGTGCTGACCGCGTGCTCGTCGTCGTAGGTCCACGGTCCGGTCCACACCTCGGTGGCGTCGGCGTCGTCGAAGCCGAACTTCCACTGGCAGGCCACGTACGCGCAGTACATGTGTGCGGGAACCACGAGGCCGCCGGCGCGGTGCACCTGTCGTGAGAAGCGGCCGAACGCGTCGTCGCGCGAGCGGTAGCGCCAGTCGATCCACTCGCCCGCCGGAAGGCCGAGGGCCAGCCAGTGACCGTTGCGGGTGGTGACCTCCTCACCGGTCATGATCAGCAGGTCCGGTCCGGCGTACTCGCCCCACACCGCGTGCGAGGAGGACGTGTTGTGGTCGGTGGAGACCATGAAGTCCAGCCCGGCGGCACGTGCACCGGCAGCGACCTCGCTCGGCAAGCGCTTGCCGTCGGAGTAGACCGTGTGCAGGTGGCAGTCGCCGCGGTACCAGTCACGGCCGCGGCCCTTGGCCCGCTGCGGCGGGTACTTCGTCACGAAGGCGGGCCCGGGCTCGCCGTAGGTCAGCGTCACCTGGACGCGGTAGTTCATGCCCTGCGGCGCCACCTGGTACGGGCCGAGCACGATGTGCCAGGTGCCGGCGTTGACGGGGCCGGGCAGGTAGCCGGGGGTGGCGTCGCTGTTGCTGATCTCGAACGAGGTGCGGAAACCACCGGACCAGCCGCGGAAGCCACGACCGCCGAGCGCGATCCCCCGCTCGTCGAACACACCGACGTCGCAGGAGTTGCCCGGGGTGCCGGAGGGGACGGCCGGCTTGTCGTAGGAGTACGACACGGCGATCTTCTGCACGCCCTTGGGGACCTCGACGGGGAGGTAGACGAAGTCCGCGACCCCGGTCTCCAGGAACCCGGTGATGACGCGGGTCTCGTCGCCGCTGGTCGGGGCAGTGGTGCCGGAGGTGCCATCGGCCGCGTGCGCGAAGGAGACCGGGGCGAGGGTCAGCGCGGCGGCACCGGCCAACCCCGCGGTGAGCAGCCGTCGCCGCCCCATTCCGGCACCCGAGTCGTCGGCACCCGCGGCGTCGGGTTCGAAGGGAGCAGCGTTGTGCTCGCAGTGTCCGTCAAGGCACATGTCGTCCTCAGCAAGGTCGGTGAAGGGTGCACGATGAATGCACCGGAAGCCTTCAGACCCTGATCCGGCTTGGTGGACGGCGGATGATCTCGGAATGACCGGTCTGCGGCTCCCGGGCATCGACCTGCGGCAGTTGTCCGGGTCACGCAGCGAACGCGCTGGTCACGGTCATTGGTTGAGAGCCGGCGCGCTGCACCGCGTGCCGCTCGCGGTGGTCGCCCTCCGAGAGAAACCTCGGCGCGTCTACGCGTAGGGCACGATCTGCGTCAACTCATCGTAGACGCTGAGGACTTGAGCCACCATCTCATCCTCGGTCGGCCAGCCGGCGGCCTGCCGGGTGCCCTGCTCCTTCAGCAGCTCGCGCCGCGCCGGATCGCCGAGGACCCGTACGACGGCGGTGGCGAGCGCCCCCGCGTTCCCGTACGGCACGAGTTCGGCCGCGTCGCCGACCAGTTCGCGGGTGCCGCCGACGTCCGTGGCGACCAGCGGCACCCGGGCGTGCAGGGCCTCCTGGGCAAGAACGGACCGGGACTCCCAATTGCTCGTCAGCAGTGCGAGGTCGGCGGCGGCCAGCAGTTCCGCGGCGTCCTCACGCCTGCCGAGCAGCCGCACCGGCAGGCCCTCGCTGTCGATGCGGCGCTGGAGCACGCCGCGCAGCGGCCCCTCCCCGGCGATGACGACCAGGGGCACCGGGTCGAGCCGGAGCCAGCCGCGCGAGGCGTCGAGCAGCATGTCGTACCCGCGGTGCCGGTCCAGGGACCCGACGGCCATGAGCAACGGGCGGTCCGTGGCGCCGAGTTCGGCGCGGATCTTGGGGTGCGGCCGGTCGGGGTCGTCGTACTCGACGGGTTTGCGGGGTGCGGGCAGAGCGACCGCGGCGAGCCGTGCGTCCCGCGCGCCGCGGCGGCGGGCCCGGTCGACGAGGTCGGAGGAGGTGCCGAGGACGAGGGAGGCGGCCCTGGCCACGCGCCGTTCGAGAAGGCGCTGGAGATGAGCGCGCGCGCCCTCGGCGTGCGCCCGCGTGTGCCAGGTGACGACCAGCGGGATGCGGCGCCCGCTGAGCGCGAGCGCGGCGCGCAGACCCGCGTGCAGCCCGTGCGCGTGCACCAGGTCGGCGTCCGCGCAGGCGATACGCAGCGCGGCGAGGGCGCTGGGGTCCGTGCTGCGGGGGACAGGGATGTGCCGGCCGCCCACGCCGGTGAAGTCATAGGTGCGTTCGGCCTCGACGGGAGCGCACACGCTCACGCGCACGCCCCGTGCGACCAGACCCGAGGTCAGCATGCGCACATGCGCGCTGCTGCCCGCGCTGCCTCCGCCGAGCACCTGCACGGTGCGCAGCGGCGACCGGCCGTGCGGTGAGTGGCTGCTCGCAAGGCTCACGTGGCCGGGGCTCCTGGTTCGGCATCGGACGGTCACGAAGAAACGTACAGAAGGATCGCGCGTGGGGGTGGACCGCGCGAGGTGCTCCGCGGATGACCCAAGCATGCCAGGGCACGGGCGTCCTGGGGCACCGGTGGGTGCGTGCGACGACCGCGGGTCGGTCGGCGGGGCACCGGTGTGGTCACTCACATGGGTGAGGGAGTCGGGCGCCGGCGTCGCTCACGGCTGGGTTTGCCGGGGCTCCGACGCGCCACGACCTCGCCGCCTCGCTCACCTTCTCCCCGTACACGGCCGCGGCCACCAGGGCCGCCGCGTGGACGATGAGTCCGGCCCGGCCTTTCCCGCTCCCGGTCTCCCCCGGGCGCGGCGACCCCCATGCGGCGGCGACGGCGGTGCCGAGCGCCGCCCCGAGGGCGTGCGCGCCCGTGTCACCGATCATCGCGCGTGCGCCGAGATCCTCGGGGAGGACGGCGGCCGCGGCGCCGGTCGCGGTGGCGGCCAGTTCCCCGGCCGGGCCGCCGCGCAGCAGCCCCGGAGCACCGAGCGCGAGGACGGCACCTGCGGCACGCCCGGGGCGTACGTCCATGAGGTTCACCAAATGCGCGGCCCCCGCGATCACCACACCCGCGAGCACCTTGTCCACGGGCCGCTCCTTGAGCGCTGCTCCGGCGGCCAGCGCGGCGGCGGAGATGCCGAACAGCTTCACGGCACCGCTGGTGATCTCGCCTTCCCGGAGAGCCGAAAGGTGGGCCCGGAATCCGCGCCGCGGGTCGCCGGCACCGGCCACGTCGTCGTAGGCACCGCACGCCCCGGCGGCGAGCACCGCCGCCCCGGCCGCGGGGTGGACGCGCCACGCACCGAGCGCTGCGGCCGCGGCCAGCGCGGGACCCGGGTACAGTCCGACGGTCCGGCCCGCGTGGTTCGTCCGCTCCCAGCGGTGACGCCCGCCCGGAGCCGTGGTGCGCAGGACGGCGGTCGCGGCGCGGGTGACGGCCGCGGTGAGTCCGAACGAGACGATCGTAGGTAGACGCATGATCATCCCGTCACCCTACGAGAGCCCTCCGGTGCGGGCGGCCGCTACCCGTCGGCCCGCGCCGTCGCCAGCAGTTCCTCGGCATGCGCCCGGGCCGTCTCCGAGTCCTCCTGGCCGGCCAGCATCCGCGACAGTTCGCGGATACGCTCCTCGCCCTGCAGAACCTTCACGCCCGAGCGGGTCACCGATCCGTCGTTCGTCTTCTCCACCAGCAGCTGCCGGTCCGCGAAGGCCGCCACCTGCGGCAGGTGGGTGACGACCACGACCTGCGCGCTCTTCGCGAGCCGGGCCAGGCGCCGCCCGATCTCAACGGCCGCCTTTCCGCCGACGCCCGCGTCGACCTCGTCGAAGAGGTACGTGGGCACGGGGTCCGTCCCCGCGAAGACGACCTCCACTGCGAGCATCACGCGGGACAGCTCGCCGCCCGAGGCGCCCTTGGCGATGGGCCGCGGCGGCGCGCCGGGGTGGGGTGCGAGCAGCAGCTCGACCTCGTCGACGCCCGACGGCCCGTAGGCGACCGAACGCCCGCCGACCTCAACGCCGTCCGGGTCGTCCGTCTGCCGGAGCTCGAAGGAGACGCGGGCGTGCGGCATGGCGAGCGAGGCCAGCTCCGCGGTGACGGCGGCGGCGAAGCGCTCGGCGGCCTCCGTCCGCGCGTCGGTCAGCGCCTGGGCGAGCGCGCCCAGCTCGGTGCTCAGCCCGTCCCGCTCAGCGGTCAGCTCCTCGATCCGCTCGTCGTCGCCGTCGAGTTCGGCCAGCCGCGCGGCGCTCTGCTCGGCCCAGGCGAGGACGGCGCCCACGTCCTCGCCGTACTTCCGGGTCAGTGCGTTCAGAGCGGCCCGCCGTTCCTCGACGGCAGCCAACCGCAGCGGATCCGCGTCCAGGTCGTCGGCGTACCCGGCCAGCTCACCGGCCACATCACCGAGCAGGATCCCGATCTCCCCGATCCGTTCGGCGAGTCCCGCCAGCGCCGGGTCGTGCGACCGCACCGCTTCCAGGGCCCGGTGCGCACCGGCCACCAGGGTGGAGGCGTCGACGCCCTCGGGGTCCTCCGGATTGCCCGCCAGCGCGGCGTGCGCGACCGTCGCTGCGGAGGCGAGCGCCTCCGCGTGCCCGAGCCGCTCCGCCTCCTCGGCCAGCTCCACGTCCTCGCCGGCCCGGGGCTCCACGGCCGCGATCTCCTCGAGCCCGAAGCGCAGCATGTCGGCTTCCTGGGCCCGCTCACGGGCGCGGGTGGTGATCTCCTCCAGCTCGGTGGAGACGGCCCGCAGCCGCCGGTAGGCCTCGCCGTACTTGGTGAGCGGCACCGCGACCGCGTCACCGGCGTACCGGTCGAGCGCCTGCCGCTGCCGCGAGAGTTTCAGCAGTCCCTGCTGGTCGGTCTGCCCGTGGACGGCGACCAGTTCGTCGGCCAGCTCCGCGAGCACGCCGACGGGCACGGAACGTCCGCCCAGGTGCGCACGGGAGCGGCCCTCGGCGGAAACGGTACGGCTGATCAGCAGCGCCCCGTCGTCCAGCTCGGCCCCGGCCTCCTCGGCGCGTACGGCCGCGGTGGCGCCCTCGGGCACCGTGATCCGCCCCTCCACGACCGCGTTCTTGGCCCCGATCCGTACGAGCGCCGGGTCGGCGCGTCCGCCGAGCAGCAGGGCCAGGCTGGTGACGACCATGGTCTTGCCCGCACCCGTCTCACCGGTCACGGCGGTGAAGCCGGGTGACAGCTCGACGACCGCGTCGTCGATGACTCCGAGCGACCGTATCCGCATCTCCTCCAACACGGAGAAGACCTTACGAGGTCGGCCGGGGGATGTGCGACGGCCCCCGGCCCGCTCGCGCGAAGGCGCAGGTGGCGGAACGGCACCGAGCGGCGCATATCACCCCCGCGAGGTACCGCGCCTCCGGCGGCCCCTAGTGCGGCGCCCCCCGCCACCCGGACACGGGCAGCGCGAACTTGGCCACCAGTCGGTCCGTGAAGGAGGCGTGGTGCAGCCGGGCCAGCCGCACCGGAACCGCTCCCCGCCGCACCTCGACCCGTGCCCCCTCGGGCAGCTCCACCGTCCGGCGCCCGTCGCACCACAGCACCCCGTGCGGGGTGTCCGGCTGCACCTCCACGGCGAGCACGGAGTTCGGCGAGGTCACCAGCGGCTTGGCGAACAGCGCGTGCGCACTGATCGGCACCATCAGCAGCGCCTCCACCTCCGGCCACACCACGGGCCCGCCCGCGGAGAAGGCGTAGGCGGTCGACCCGGTGGGTGTGGCGCAGACGATGCCGTCGCAGCCGAACCCGGTCACCGGCCGCCCGTCGATCTCCAGGACGACCTCCAGTAGCTTCTCGGCGGAGACCTTCTGCACGGCCGCCTCGTTCAGCGCCCAGTCGGTGTGCACGATGTCGCCGTTCTTGTGCACGACGACGTCGACGGTCATGCGCTCCTCGACCTCGTACGCCTTCATCACGACCCGGTCGACGACCCGGTCGAGGTCGTCGCGCTCGGCCTCGGCGAGGAAGCCGACCCGGCCGAGGTTGACGCCGAGCATCGGCACCCCGGAGGCGCGGGCGAACTCCGCGCCGCGCAGGAGCGTGCCGTCACCGCCGAGCACGATGAGCAGCTCGCAGCCGTCCAGGCACTGGGGAGTCGCCTCCTTGACGAGCTCCACCTCGTCCGACAGAGGCAGGTCCTCCGCCTCGGCCTCCAGGACGCGCACGCCGATGCCGCACCTCAGCAGCCCCTTGACCACGAGTTCGGCACTGCGGATGGCCGCCGGCCGCCCCGTGTGGGCGAGAAGGAAGACAGTACGACCTGGGATCTGTGTCAACGCGGCCCCTCCGCCACTGCACGGTCAACGTCGGCCGGATCCAGTGCGGGTGCTCCGGCTCGCAGCCACAGAAAGTACTCGACGTTGCCCGAGGGTCCGGGCAACGGGCTGGCCGTCACACCCTTGACGCCGAGTCCCAGCTCCGCGGCACGCTCGGCCACCCCGCGCACGGCCTCCGCACGCAGGTGCGGGCTGCGGACGACGCCTCCGCTGCCCAGCCGTTCCTTGCCCACCTCGAACTGGGGCTTGACCATCATGACCAGGTCGGCGTCCGGCTTCGCGCACCGCACAAGGGCGGGCAGCACCAGTCCGAGCGGGATGAAGGACAGATCCCCCACAACAAGATCCACAGGCTCCCCATCGATCGCTTCGAGCGTCAACTCGCGTACGTTCGTACGGTCCTTGACGGTGACGCGTTCATCGCTCTGCAGAGTCCAGGCCAGCTGTCCGTATCCGACGTCCACTGCGACGACATGGGCGGCGCCCGCGCGCAGCAGGACGTCGGTGAAGCCACCGGTGGACGCACCCGCGTCCAGCGCGCGCCGCCCCCCGACCTTCAGGCCCTGCGGTACGAAGACCTCCAGGGCGCCCGCGAGCTTGTGGCCGCCCCTGGACACGTAGTCGGGGTCGCTGCCGTCCTGTGCGACGACGATGGCCGCCGCGGTCTCCACCTGGGTGGCGGACTTGGTGGCGACGGTCTTGCCGACGGTGACCCGGCCCGCGGCGATCAGCTGGCCGGCGTGCTCGCGCGAACGCGCGAGCTTCCGGCGGACCAGCTCCGCGTCCAGACGGCGGCGTGCGACTCCTGCCACGTTCGGTTCAGCTCCTGTGTCCGTACGGCGACGGGGGCGCCGGAGGTCCCGGGCGGGCGTCGAGCGCGGTGAGCGCGTCGCGCAGCCCCCTGTGTACATCCTCGTACACCTCCACATGGCCGTCCGTGGCGAGGTGGTCGGCGTCCGCCAGGCGTTCCAGCTGTGCGTCGACGTCGGCGTCGCCGGTGGGGGTCCGGGGCACGTTCAGCGGGGCGGGCGCGGCCGGGTCGTTCTCCGGTTCGAATGCGGTGCCGTCCGGGGCGTCCGGATCCGGTACCGCCGCCTCCGTGGGGACCTCGGCCTCGGGCACTGAGTCGCTCATGCCCCGACGCTACCTCGAAGCGCTGAGGTACCGTCGCTGACAATGGCGACCATTGAGGAGTGCCGCAGCGCACTCGACAAGCTCTCGGACAACCTGGCGGGCGCCGACGGCGACGTCCGGGCGGCCGCCGGCATGGACCGCTCGCTCAGCTGCCGGATCACCGACCTGGACGTCAGCTTCCTCGGCCGCCTCAGGGACGGCCGGATCGAGGTGCTCGACACGATCCAGGGGCCGCCGCCCGAGAAGGCCCAGATCCGGCTGACGATGACCGGCGACGACCTGGTGGCGATGGTCGACGGCGAGCTGAACTTCGCCAAGGCCTGGGGCTCGGGCCGGGTGAAGCTGGAGGCGGCCCTGCTCGACGTGTTCCGCCTCAGAAAGCTTCTGTAGGCCCCCCGGCGCCCGAGGCCCGCCCCACTCCCGCGCCAGACGCCTCAGGAGGCCTTCTCGGCCGTCGTACGGGCGCGCGCCTTGCGGGCCGCCGGCACCACCAGCGGCGTCCCGGTCTCCGGATCGTCGATGACCTGGCAGCGCAGCCCGAAGACCTCCTCCACCAGCCCGGCCGTGACGATGTCGTTCGGGGCACCCTCTGCGATCACCTTGCCGGCGCGCAGGGCGATCAGATGGGTGGCGTACCGGGCGGCGTGGTTGAGGTCGTGCAGCACCGCGACGAGCGTGCGCCCCTGCTCCTCGTGCAGCTGCGCGCACAGGTCGAGCACGTCTATCTGGTGCTGGATGTCGAGATAGGTGGTCGGCTCGTCGAGCAGCAGCAGCGGTGTCTGCTGGGCGAGCGCCATGGCGATCCACACGCGCTGCCGCTGGCCGCCGGAGAGCTCGTCGACATAGCGGTCGGCGAGCTCCGCGACGCCGGTCTGCGCCATCGACTCCTGGACCACCCGCTCGTCCTCGCCGGACCACTGGCGCAGGATTCCCTGGTGCGGATAGCGGCCGCGGCCCACGAGGTCGCCGACGGTGATCCCGTCGGGCGCGATCGAGGACTGCGGCAGCAGCCCCAGGGTCCGCGCCACCTTCTTCGCCGGCAGCGACTGGATGACCTGCCCATCGAGCAGCACCCGCCCCTGGGACGGCTTGAGCATCCTGGACAGGGCGCGCAGCAGCGTGGACTTGCCGCAGGCGTTCGGGCCGACGATCACCGTGAACGAGTTGTCGGGCATCTCCACGGACAACTGCTCGGCGATCACGCTCTGGTCGTAGGCAAGGGTGACGTTGTCCGCGGAGAGGCGGTTCACAGTGCTCCTCATGACGTTCGTGTCGGGTCCGCCGGCGTTGCTCATATACGGCCCGCCCGTCGCTCGCTGACCAGCAACCACAGCAGGTAGACACCGCCGAGCACTCCGGTGACCACGCCGACCGGCAGCTGGTCCGCGCCGAAGACCCGCTGGGAGGCCCAGTCGGCCGCGACGAGCAGGGTGGCGCCCATGGTCATGGACGGCAGCAGGTTCGGGCCGGGCGAGCGAGTGAGTCGGCGCGCGAGCTGCGGTGCGGTGAGCGCCACGAACCCGACCGGGCCCGCGGCGGCGGTGGCGCCGGCGGTGAGCAGCACGGCGGAGACCATCAGCAGCAGCCGTACGCGTTCGACGCGCACCCCGAGGGCGTACGGGACGTCGTCGCCCATCTCCATCATCCGCAGGCCCCGGGCGTTGCCGAGGACCAGGGGGACGAGGACGGCGCACATCAGGAGCAGCGGCCACACCTGGTCCCAGTCGCGGCCGTTGAGAGAGCCGGTCATCCAGACGATCGCGCGGGTCGCGCCCACGATGTCGGCCTTGGTGAGCAGATAGCCGTTGACCGCCGTGACGACGGCCGACACGCCGATGCCGACCAGGACCAGCCGATAGCCGTGCATGCCTTGCTTCCAGGCCAGCAGATAAACGGCGAGCCCGGTCACCAGGCCGCCCACGAGGGCGCCCACGGTGACCTGCGTGGCGCTCCCGGAGAACAGCACGATCATCACGAGTGCCCCGGCCGTCGAGCCCTGCCCGAGACCGAGCACGTCCGGGCTGCCCAGCGGGTTGCGGGTGACGGACTGGAAGAGCGCACCGCCGAGACCGAGCGAGGCGCCGACCAGCAGCCCGACGAGCACGCGCGGCAGACGCAGTTCGGTGACGATGAACTCCTGCCCCGGGTTGCCGTCGCCCACCAGCGCCCTGAGGACGTCCCCCGCCGGGATCGAGTAGTCGCCCGTCCCGATCAGTACGACACTCACGGTGAGCGCGGCGACCAGGAGCAGTACGACGACGGTGAACGCCCGGACGTCCAGGTGCACGGAGAGTCCGCAGGGGGTGCGGAACGTACGCGTGGCCTTCACAGCTGCGCCGTCCTCCTGCGCCGTACGAGGAAGATGAAGACCGGGCCACCGATGACCGCGGTCACGATGCCCACCTGAAGTTCGGCGGGCCGGGCGACGACCCGGCCGAGGACGTCGGCGCCCAGCAGCAGCACGGGCGACAGGACGGCCGCGTACGGCAGGATCCAGCGCAGGTCGGGACCCGTGAAGGACCGCACGGCGTGCGGCACCATCAGCCCGACGAACGCGATCGGCCCGCAGGCAGCGGTGGCCGCCCCGCACAGGACGGTGGCGGCGGCCATGGACAGGGCGCGGGTGCGGTCGAGGTTGGCGCCCAGGGCGCGGGCGGTGTCGTCACCCATCGCCACGGCGTTCAGCGGCCTGGCCAGGGCCAGCGCGACGACAGTTCCGGCCAGCAGGAACGGCAGCACCTGGGTGATGGTCGAGTCGGTGGCCGACGCCAGCGAGCCGACGGTCCAGAAGCGCATCTTGCCGAGCGCCGCGTCATCCGTGATCATCACGGCCTGGAGGTAGCCGTAGAGCGCCGCGCTGATCGCGGTGCCGGCGAGCGCGAGCCGCACGGGCGTGGCGCCCCGGCTGCCGCCGAGGAACCACACCAGGGCCCCGACGGCGGCCGCGCCGAGGAACGCGAACCAGACGTACCCGCTCAGGCTCGTGACACCGAAGTACGTGATCGCGGTGACGACCGCCGCGGACGCGCCCGCGTTGATTCCGAGCAGGCCCGGGTCGGCCAGCGGATTGCGGGTGAGCGCCTGGAGGACGGCACCGGACAGGCCGAGGGCGGCGCCGGCGAGCAGCCCGAGGGCCGTACGGGCGAGGCGCTCGCCCACCACGACGTCGGCATACGTCCCCGAGTCGTGGAACAGGCCGTGCCAGACCTGGGCCGGTGACAGCCCCTTCGCACCGATCGCGATGCTCGCCAGCGCGACGAGCGCCAGGGTCAGGAGGGAGACGAGGAGCCCAAGAGCCCGTGTCACCCTCCGAGTCGGGGGCGCGGAGGCGATCTCCGCGCGTGATTCGGGAGGACTGTCGACCAACACGAGGTTAGGTTAGCCTACCCTCGCTATGGCTCGACGGGGTGGCCGTCCTCCCCCTCACAGACCCAGTCGCGCCAGCGCCTTCCCGCCGTCCAGCTCGCACGGACCCGTACCGGCCGCCGTCCAGGCCGCCGCGCACAGCGCCCGCAGCCCGTCCAGGGTCCCGCCCTCGCCCTCCAGCTCGAGCCGCTCCTTGCCCGCCGTCGCCGTCCAGCCGCCGCAGCGGAAGTCGTCACCCGACGCGACGACGTCCGGCTGACCGGTGAGCAGGCCCCTCAGGTCCTTATCCACATAGGTCGGCCGGTGCTGCGGCAGGGCGGCGAGCAACCGGGTCCCGTCCGTCACTCCCGTCAGCACCAGCAACGAGTCGACCCCGCCGTTGAACGCGCCCTCGATGTCCGTGTCCAGCCGGTCCCCGACCACCAGCGGCCGCCGCGCGCCCGTCCGCAGGATCGTCTCCCGGTGCATCGGCGGCAGCGGTTTGCCCGCCACCTGCGGTTCGGCACCCGTCGCGATCCGTACGACCTCGACGGCCGCACCGTTGCCCGGCGCGATCCCCCGGGCGCTCGGGATCGTAAGATCCGTGTTGGACGCGAACCACGGCACACCGCGCGCGACGGCATAGCAGGCCTCCGCGAAACGCCCCCACTGGAGCTCCGGACCGCCGTATCCCTGCACCACGGCCACCGGGTCGTCCTCGGCCGACTCCACGGGTGTGAGCCCCCGCTCCCGCAGGGCGACGCGCAGCCCCTCGCCACCGACGACCAGCACGCGGGACCCGGCGGGCACCTGCTCACTGATCAGCCGGGCGACCGCCTGCGCCGAGGTGATGACGTCGGACGCCCGCGCCGGTATCCCCAACTCCGTGAGGTGCGCGGCCACCGCGTCCGGTGTGCGCAGCGCGTTGTTCGTGACGTACGCCAGATGCATTCCGCCCGAACGGGCGGTAGCGAGGGACTCCACGGCGTGCGGAATCGCGTTCCCGCCGGCATACACCACCCCGTCCAGGTCCAGCAGAGCGGTGTCGTACGCCTCGTTCAGGGGCTGCGCACTGCCCTCCGGCTGTGTCCTGACGGTCTGGCTCATTACGCATCGCTCCTCGCTCGCTCGTTTCCCCCGATCATCCCGCACGACGCCCGCACACTTACGATGCATCAATGAACACTGCAGGTCCCTGGGACGTACCGGCGCACACGGGCCTTGAACTGAACCCTTTCCGGGGCCTGCGCTATGACCCCGACCGCGTCGGCAGCCTCGCCGCGGTCACCTCCCCGCCGTATGACGTCGTCGTACGCCCGGACGGGCTGCTCCGCCTCGAATCGGCCGATCCGCACAACATCGTCCGGCTGATCCTCCCCCAGGCTTCCACCCCCGCCGCACGCAACAAGCAGGCGGCGGAGACCATGCGCCGCTGGGTCACCGAGGGGATCCTGACCGCCGACGCCGAGCCGGGCCTCTACGTCTACGAACAGCGAGGGGGCGGTGTGCTGCAACGCGGCATCATCGGCGCCCTGCGTGTGTCCCATCCGTCGGACGGTGTGGTCCTGCCCCACGAGGACGTGATGCCGCATGTGATCGCCGACCGCGCGGCCCTCATGCGCGCGACCTCCGCCAACCTCGAACCGCTGCTGCTGACCTACCGCGGCAAGGGCTCGGAAACCGGTGCGGCGGCCGTCATCGAGAGCACCGCCGAGGGCCCGCCTCTGTTGTGCACCACCACCGAGGACGGTTTCAGCCATTGCCTCTGGGCGGTGACGGATCCAGTCGACCTCGCCGAGATCCAGATGGACCTGGCCCACCACCAGGCCCTGATCGCCGACGGGCACCACCGCTGGGCGACGTATCTGCGTCTACGCGCGGAGCACACCTCCCCCAGCCCCTGGGACTACGGTCTGGTCCTCCTCGTGGACACCGCCCGCTATCCCCTCCGGGTCCGCGCGATCCACCGCCTGCTGCACCGCCTCCCGGTCGCCGAGGCGCTGGCCGCCCTCACGGGCCTGTTCCGCGTACGCGACCTGCACGTCTCACTGCCCGAGGCCATGGCGGCGCTGGCCGACGCGTCCTGCGCCGGCAACGCGTTCCTGCTGGCGGGCGACGGCGCCTTCCACCTGGTCGACCGGCCCTCACCGGACGTCCTGGCGCGTACGGTCCGGGCGGACCGCCCGGAGGCCTGGCGCACCCTGGACGCGACGGTCCTGCACGCGACGCTGCTCGAGAACATCTGGCGCATTCCCGAGGACTCGCCCGATCACATCGCCTACATCCACGACACAGCCGCCACGGTCGAGAAGGCCGAGCGGGACGGCGGGACGGCCGTGCTGATGCACCCGGTCCGCGAGGAGGTCGTACGCGAACTGGCCAGGCAGGGCGTGACGATGCCGCGCAAGTCGACGTCGTTCGGTCCCAAGCCGGCCTCGGGACTGGTGCTCCGGGCCCTGGCGCCACCCGAGGCGATCTGAAACCCGCTCCCTACGCGACGCCGGGGCGGGGATCCGCTGAGGATCCCCGCCCCGTCGTCCAGTCGGGTCAGCGCTCGTCGTCGTCTTCGGAGTCGCCCTTCTCGCTCTCGCTCTCCTCGCCCAGCCCGGCAGCCGCGTCCGAGGGCAGCGGGTCGCCTTCGCTCTCGCCGTCCGACTCATCGTCGAGCGCGTCGAGGAACTCCACGCCGTCCAGTTCGGCGAGCCGGTCGGAGGCATCCGTGCTGCCGTCCTTGTCCGCCTCGACGGCCTTGGCGAACCAGTCGCGGGCCTCGCTCTCCCGCCCGGCGGCGAGGAGTGCGTCGGCGTACGCGTAGCGCAACCGCGCCGTCCACGGCTGTACGGCGTTGGAGGCAAGCTCCGGGCTCTGCAGTGTCACGATGGCCGCGTCGAGCTGCCCCATGTCCCGGCGCGCACCGGCCGCGACGAGCCGCATCTCGACCTGACCCGCCTTGTCGAGCTTGTGCACCTCCGGGGCACCCGCCATGTCGAGCGCCTTCTCGGGCCGCCCGAGACCGCGCTCGCAGTCGGCCATGACCGGCCACAGATCGGTGTTCCCGGTCATGCGCCGGGCCGCCCGGAACTCGCCGAGCGCCTCCCCGTACTTCTGGTTGGCGTACGCGGCGAAGCCGGCCGCCTCGCGCACGGCGGCGACACGGGACGCGAGACGCAGCGCCACCTTGGAGTACGCGTACGCGCCCTCCGGGTCCTCGTCGATGAGCCTGGCGACCATCACCAGGTTTTTGGCGACGTCCTCGGCGAGCGTCTTGGGCAGGCTCTGCAACTCCTGCCGTACGTCCTTGTCGATCTCCTCGCCGGTGACGTCCTCGGGGATCGGCAGCCGCTTGATGGGCTCGCGGTCGCGGTCGCGGTCCCGCTCCTCACGGAACCGAGGACCCGCACCACGACGGTCGTCACCACGACGGTCGTCGCGGCCGCGGAAGCCACCGGGGCGGGCGCCGCGGTCATCACGACGCGGACCGCGCGCACCAGCACCGCGGTCGCCACGGTCGTCGCGACCACGGAAGCCACCGCGCTCACCGCCGCGGTCGTCACGACGGCCGTACCCGGCACGGTCTCCGTAGCCGCCGCGGTCGCCGTGACCGGCACGATCGCCATACCCGCCACGGTCGCCGTGACCGGCGCGGTCTCCGTAGCCGCCGCGGTCGTCGCGCCGACCGTAGCCCGTGCGCTCGCCGTCCCTACGGTCGTCGCGGCGGTCGTCACGGCGGTCGTCGCGCCGGAAGCCGCCGCGGTCGTCCCCACGACGGTCGTCTCCACGGCGGTCGTCGCGCCGACCAAAGCCGCCGCGCTGGTCGTCCCGGCGGAAACCGCGGTCACGGTCGTCGCGGCGCTCACCACGGTCGTCGTCGCGCCGGTGGCCGGGACGGTCACCGTCCCGGCGGAAGTCCCGGTCGCGGTCGTCACGGCGCGGGCCTCCCGGGCGTTCGTCGCGGCGGAAGGCGGGCCGTCCGCCCCGGTCCCCGGAGCCACCGCGGTCGTCACGACGGAAGCCGCCCCGGTCCCCGGAGCCACCGCGGTCGTCACGACGGAAGCCGCCCCGGTCCCCGGAGCCACCGCGGTCGTCACGACGGAAGCCGCCCCGGTC
>NZ_JBSFJX010000077.1:0-41707 GCF_053598275.1 Streptomyces sp. NPDC001156
AAGGTCACCTACAAGGTCGAGGCGACGCGTGTCGAGCAGCGCACCGACTTCGACAAGCTGATCGTCGATGTCGAGACCAAGCAGGCCATGCGTCCCCGTGACGCCATGGCCTCCGCCGGTAAGACCCTGGTCGAGCTGTTCGGTCTCGCCCGCGAGCTGAACATCGACGCCGAGGGCATCGACATGGGCCCGTCCCCCACGGACGCCGCCCTGGCCGCCGACCTGGCGCTGCCGATCGAGGAGCTGGAGCTCACGGTCCGCTCCTACAACTGCCTCAAGCGCGAGGGCATCCACTCCGTGGGTGAGCTCGTCGCCCGCTCCGAGGCCGACCTGCTGGACATCCGCAACTTCGGTGCGAAGTCCATCGACGAGGTCAAGGCGAAGCTGGTCGGCATGGGCCTGGCCCTGAAGGACAGCCCGCCTGGATTCGACCCGACCGCCGCCGCCGACGCCTTCGGTGCCGACGACGACGTGGACGCCGGGTTCGTCGAGACCGAGCAGTACTGAGAGCTCGGGCTCGACGGTCCGACACAGGGTGCGGGTGGACTGCCGCTTGTCGCGCAGTTGCCCGCGCTCCTTCCGGGAACGCCCCTCGGGGTGCTCCCGGATCTCCGACGGGCAACCGCTCGCTCGGATACTGACTCCGGTACCTGACACGGCCGGGGCAGATGACTAGGAGATCAACCATGCCGAAGCCCACCAAGGGTGCCCGTCTGGGCGGCAGCGCCGCGCACGAGAAGCTGCTCCTCGCGAACCTCGCGAAGTCGCTGTTCGAGCACGGCCGTATCACCACCACCGAGGCGAAGGCCCGCCGCCTGCGCCCGTACGCGGAGCGTCTGATCACCAAGGCGAAGAAGGGCGACCTTCACAACCGCCGCCAGGTGCTCCAGGTCATCACGGACAAGGACATCGTCTACACGCTGTTCTCCGAGATCGGCCCGCGCTACGAGAACCGTCCGGGTGGTTACACCCGCATCACCAAGATCGGCAACCGCCGTGGCGACAACGCGCCCATGGCTGTCATCGAGCTGGTCGAGGCGCTGACGGTGCAGCAGAAGGCGGTCGGCGAGGCTGAGGCGGCGACCAAGCGCGCCGTCAAGGAGGCCGAGACCAAGGCCGAGGACACCAAGGTCGAGGACACCACCGAGGCTCCGGCCGAGGAGGCTGCTGAGGAGTCCAAGGACGCCTGAGCCCGACCTCACCGGAAGCGGGTCCGTCCCTGGGGGGCGGGCCCGCTTTCGCGTTGCTGAGAGGATCTAGGGGTGAGTGACGAAGTACAGCCCGGACACGTCCGCATCCGGCTCGACCTCTCCTACGACGGAACCGACTTCCACGGCTGGGCCAAGCAGGCCGGTGGCAAGCGCACCGTGCAGGGGGAGATCGAGGATGCGCTGCGTACGGTCACGCGGTCCACGCAGACCTACGAGCTGACCGTCGCCGGACGTACGGACGCCGGGGTGCACGCGCGGGGCCAGGTCGCCCATGTCGATCTGCCCCTGACGGTCTGGGGCGAGCACCGCGGGAAGCTGCTCAAGCGGCTCGCCGGCCGACTGTCCAAGGACGTCCGCGTATGGGCTCTCAGGGAGGCGCCCGACGGCTTCAACGCCCGTTTCTCGGCCGTCTGGCGGCGCTACGCCTACCGGGTCACGGACAACCCCGGCGGTGTCGACCCACTGCTGCGCAACCACGTGCTGTGGCACGACTGGCCGCTCGACGTCGACGCCATGAACGAGGCGGCTCAGCGGCTCCTCGGCGAGCACGACTTCGCGGCCTACTGCAAGAAGCGTGAGGGCGCGACCACCATCCGCACGCTCCAGGAGTTGAGCCTGGTGCGCGGCGACGACGGGATCATCACGGCCACCGTGCGCGCGGACGCCTTCTGCCACAACATGGTGCGCTCGCTGATCGGAGCGCTGCTGTTCGTGGGGGACGGGCACCGGGCGCCGGACTGGCCGGGGAAGGTGCTGGCCGCGGGGGTGCGGGACTCGGCCGTGCATGTCGTACGGCCGCACGGTCTGACGCTGGAGGAGGTCGGCTACCCGGCCGACGAACTGCTCGCCGAGCGGAACAGGCAGGCGCGGAACAAGCGGACCTTGGCCGCTTCGGGCGGCTGCGAAACCTGTTAGCCCCATCCAATGTTCAACGACGTTCCCCTCACATGTATCCCTACTGGGACATAGTCCCCTTGTTGCCTCTTACATATTTTTCACCGTTCGACTACTCTTTCGACGCTTGGCCATTGGTTCGAATGGGGCGGCTGAGCACACGTGGGGGTGACGGGCCTTCTGCGGCCCGGGGTTGGATTGGTGATGACTTCAGTTGGTCCCGTGCGGACCGGGGGACGCCGTGCCGTACGTCAGGGCGGCGGGCGACGTAGGGCGGGACGTGGCGACAGCGCCAGACTGGGACTGCTGCCGCTCCCACCGACGAACAAGGAGAAGTACTCCTACGCGCGCAGGCATCTGTGGATCCTGACGATCAGCTCGCTGGTCAGCTTCTGCTGCCTGGTGGTGAGCCAGTTCAAGTTGGCGCAGTCCACCCCGGTGCTGTGGATCTACACGCCGCTGCTGGTCTTCACGGTCATCTACTACCTGGTGTCGTTGCGGGTGAACGGCTTCACCCGGGACTTCGACATCGCGTACCACAAGCAGCTGGTGCAGAACTGGCGGCCCGCGGTGTACCCGACAGTCGATGTGTTTTTGCCGGTGTGCGGTGAGCCCATCGAGGTGCTGCACAACACGTGGACGCATGTGCGCGCCATGGCCGACCGCTACCCGGGTCACTGCCAGCCGTTCGTCCTCGACGACGGCGCGAGCCCCGAACTGGAGGCCATGGCGCGCGACTTCGGGTTCCGCTACGGCACCCGGGAGAACCGCGGGTGGTTCAAGAAGGCCGGCAACCTGCACTTCGGGTTCGGTCAGTCCGACGGCGAGTACATTCTGATCCTGGACGCCGACTTCACGCCTCGCGCCGACCTGCTCGAGGAACTGCTGCCGTACATGGACGCCGATCCGCGCATTGGCATCGTCCAGTCGCCGCAGTACTTCCGCGTGCTCGACTCGCAGAACTGGATCGAGCGCGGCGCGGGAGCCGTGCAGGAGCTGTTCTACCGGTCCGTGCAGGTGTCCCGGCAGGGCAGCGACGGTGCGATCTGTGTCGGATCGTGCGCGATCTACCGGCGGGCCGCGCTGGACACCAACGGTGGTACGACGCTGATCGAGCACTCGGAGGACGTGCACACCGGCTTCGACCTGCGGGGCCTCGGCTGGGACCTGCGCTATGTGCCGGTCGCCGTCTCGACCGGTGTGTGCCCGGACACCGCGGGCGCGTTCTTCAACCAGCAGTACCGCTGGTGTTCCGGCTCGATGAGCCTGCTCGGGAGTCGCAAGTTCTGGCAGGCGAAGATCAAGATGTCCAGCCGCCTGTGCTACATGTCCGGCTTCTTCTACTACATCCACACCGCGCTGTTCACCTTCGCGGCGCCGGTGATCCCGATCGTGCTGCTGCTGATGATGCCGGAGAAGCTCAAGGTCGAGCATCTGCTCCTGGTGGTGCCCAGCATCATCTACACCGCGATCATCTTCCCGATGTGGCACAAGGCGCCCTACCGCCTGGAGGCCTGGGCGGCCCGCATGATGTACGGCTGGGCCCACGTGTTCGCGATCTGGGACATCCTGCGCAAGAACCGCATGGGCTGGCAGCCCACCGGTTCCTCCGGTGCGAAGAAGAACAAGACCCGGCGCTTCTGGATCGGCCTGTGGGTGTGGAGTGGCGGCACGGCCCTGGTGTGGGTGACCGCCGCGGTGTACCGCACGTTCACCATGAACGCGCCGGACTTCGCGCTGATCCTGTCCTCCGGACTCTTCTATGCCTTGGTCGTGGGCCGTGTCCTGGTCCAGCCGCGGGCAGGGGCGGCCGCCTGATGCATCGTTTCCTCCGTACCCGTGCGGCCGCGGCCGCCTGTCTGCTCACGCTGTCGGTACTCAGCGGCTGCTCCCTGGCCGGCGCTGACTCGGGCGGTTCGTCGGCCGACCGCGCCCAGCCCGGGGCGAAGTCGTCGGCGAGCGCCGACGCCGACGTCCCCTATGACGTCGTACCGCTGCTGAAGCCCGCGAAGAAGTACTTCGGGGCCGCCGTCGACGGTGCGCCGACCTCCATGAAGAACGTGGACGCGTACGCGAAGATGGTCGGCAAACAGCCGAACCTGATCGAGTACTACGCCGGCTGGGGTGACGGATTCGACGCCACCGGTGTCCGCAACGCCTGGGCCGACGGCGCCATGACGCTGATGTCCTGGGAGCCGTTCGACACCACGGTCGCCGACATCGCGGCGGGCAAGTCGGACGCGTACATCAAGGAGTACGCGACGGCGGTCCGGAGGCTGAACCTCCCCGTGGTCATCGACTTCGCGGACGAGTTCAACGGCCAATGGGAGAAATGGGGCACGGATCACGTGAGCCCTGAGCAGTACGTTGCGGCCTGGCGTCACATCCACCAGACGTTCATCGACATCGGGGCCTCCAACGTCATCTGGGCTTGGTCGCCCAACATCATCAACCCGGTCGCGGACGTGAAGCTGAAGCCGTACTACCCGGGTGATGCCTACGTCGACTGGGTCGGGCTGATCGGTTACTTCACGCTCGGCGAGTCCAACGCCTTCGACAGCGTCTTCGGGCCGACCCGGGACCAGGTCCGTACCTTCACCAAGAAGCCGATGCTGCTGCTGGAGACCGCCTCCATGCCCGGTGAGCGGCGCCGCGCCGACATCCACAACCTGTTCACGGGCGTCGAGGCGGACGACAACATGATCGGCTTCATCTGGTTCAACCACCGCAAACGCGCCGACTGGCGACTGGAGGCGAGCCCGCTGGCGCTGCAGGAGTTCAAGCGCCTCGCCGCCGACGACCGTTTCGGCTTCGACGTACGGAAGCCGCGATGACCTCTCGACACGACCACTACACGCCTCAGCCCTACGATCCGTACGCCGAGGACGAGGAGTCGGCCTTCACCTGGTTCAACTCGGACGGGCAGCCTCCGCAGCAGCCCGGCTACGGGTACGACGACCAGCAGGGGCAGTACGCACCCGTGGTCCCGGAGCAGTGGCACGGCCAGCACGACGGTCAGCACGACGACCAGCCGACCTACGCCCTGCGCACGGTGCCGGAGGCCGAGCAGGCCGATCCCGGCTACCACATCCCGGAGACACCGGAGGCCGGCTGGGACGACACGCCCAGCCGACGCCGCGACTGGGTCAGCCGCGGGTTGCTGGCGGTGCTTCTCGTCGTCCAGGCGCTCCTGTCGCTCCGGTTGTCCAACACGGCGTTCCAGGATGAGGCCCTCTACTTGGCGGCGGGTCACGACATCATCGACCACTGGAGGAGCGGCACCGCGCTGCACAGTGGTTATGCCTCGTACTTCTCCGGGTCGCCGGCGCTGTACCCGGTGGCCGCAGCAGTGGTCGACGCGTACTTCGGGTTGTCGGGCGCCCGTCTGCTCAGCCTGGTGTGCATGCTGGGCGCGACCGCTCTGCTGTACTCCTTCAGTCGGCGCATGTTCAACGAGCGAGTCGCACTGGTGGCCGCCGCCCTGTTCGCGGTCACACAGCCGACGATCGTGCTCGGCTGGTTCGCCACCTATGACGCTCCGGCTATCTTCCTGCTGGCGCTGTCCGCGTGGATCATCGTGCGCACCAACCGGGCCCCTGCCTTCATGGTCCTGCTCGCGGCGCCGGTCATGGTGCTGGCGGTTGCGGTGAAGTACGCGTCCGCGCTGTATGTGCCCACTCTCGTTGTCCTCGCCGCGCTGACCGCCTGGCACTACCGCGGCTGGCGCTGTCTGATCAGGGCGTTCCTGCTGGCGGTGGGCACGGCTGCGCTCGTCGGAGCGGGCCTGTTGTACACCGACGTGCTGGCGGGTGTACGACAGACCACGACCAACCGCGCCCACGGCACCGACGCCGCGGCGTCCCTGCTGGACAAGTCCGCCCAGTGGGGTGGCCTGATGTTCGCCACCGCCGTCGCCGGCGCGATCGCCTACGCGGTGCGCGGCCGTATGAACGAGTCTCCGCGCTCCTACGACCTCAATGGTCCCGGCAGGCGCTGGCGCGTCCTGCTCGGCCTGACCCTGACCGGCACCGCACTGCTGGCACCGGCATACCAGATCCACCTCCAGACCTCGGTCTCGCTCTACAAGCACCTGGACTTCGGTCTGCTCTTCGCCGCCCCGATGGCTGGCGTCGGCGTGATCCGGCTGGTCGGCAAGCACTTCCGCTACCCGCAGTTGGGCATCCTGATCTGGGTCACGGCGCTGTGCCTCGGGGTGTCGCAGTCGGAGTGGCGGTTCGGCCTGTGGCCCGACTCGACGCCGATGGTCAAGGCGATCGAGCCGTACATGAAGCCCAAGGGCCGCTATCTCGGAGCCACCTATGAGGTGCCCGTCTACTACCTGCGGGACAAGACGAAGCCGTCCCAGTGGACGTCGACGTACGGCATCGGGTACGCGGACAAGAAAGGCACGATCCATCACGGGAACGAGGGATACCGCCTGGCCATCCAGGACGGCTACTTCGACCTCGTCGTCCTGGACGGCGTCGCCACGCCAGACGTGGACAAGTACATCGAGCAGCAGGTGACCGTAAGCGGGCACTACCGGCTGATCGGCAAGATCCCCTTCACGTTCAGCGGCGGCGTAACCGGTGCGTACCGGATCTGGGCGAAGACGTCCTGAAGACCGCCCGCCCTTGTTCAATTCCGTTTCATGAAAGGCCGTAACCCATGCGGCTCACCGTCATCGGCACCGGCTACCTCGGTGCCACCCACGCCGCCTGCATGGCGGAGCTCGGGCACGAGGTGGTCGGGGTCGATGTGGACGCCGACAAGGTGGCCGCGCTGAGCGCCGGCAGGGTGCCGTTCCACGAGCCGGGGCTGGCCGAGCTGATCGCCCGCCACACGGCGAGCGGCCGGCTGCGCTTCACGACCTCGTACGAAGAGGCCGGTGCCTTCGGGCAGGTGCACTTCGTGTGCGTCGGCACTCCGCAGCGCAAGGAGTCCGGCGCCGCCGATCTGACCTACGTCGACGCTGCCTTCGCGGCGATCGCGCGGCACGCGGCGAAGGACGCCCTGCTGGTCGGCAAGTCCACCGTGCCGGTCGGCACGGCCGCGAGGCTCGCCGACGCCTGCGACGCCGAGGTCGCCTGGAATCCCGAGTTCCTGCGAGAAGGTTTCGCCATCGAGGACACCCTGCGGCCGGACCGGCTGGTGTTCGGGGTGGAATCGGAGCGGGCGGAGAGACTGCTGCGCGAGGTGTACGCCCCCGTCCTCGCCGCCGGAACCCCGTTGGTCACCGCCGACTTCGCGACCGCCGAGCTGGTCAAGACGGCCGCCAACGCCTTCCTGGCCACCAAGATCTCCTTCATCAACGCGATGGCCGAAGTGTGCGAGGCGGCCGGCGGTGATGTGCGGACGCTTGCCGAGGCGCTCGGCTACGACGACCGGATCGGCAAGAAGTTCCTGCGCGCGGGGGTCGGGTTCGGCGGCGGCTGTCTGCCCAAGGACATCCGCGCCTTCGCCCACCGGGCCGGCGAGCTGGGCGTCGACCTGGGCTTCCTGCACGCGGTGGACGCGATCAACATGCGGCGCCGGGACCGGGTGATCGAGCTGGCCCGTGAGCTGTGCGGGGGTGGACTGCTGGGGGCCCGCGTGGCCGTCCTGGGCGCGGCCTTCAAGCCCGACTCGGACGACATCCGCGACTCGCCCGCGCTGAACGTCGCCGCCCGCCTCGACCTCGACGGCGCCGACGTCACGGTCTACGACCCGGAGGCCATGGACAACGCCCGCAAGGCGTTCCCGCTGCTCGGATACGCGATGTCGCTCGAGGAGGCCCTGCGTGGGGCCGATCTCGTACTGCACCTGACCGAGTGGCCGCAGTTCCGTGAGATCGACCCGGAGCGGGCCGGATCACTGGTGTGCCGTCCGCGGATCGTGGACGGCCGGGGGGTGCTCGACGCGGACCTGTGGATCGCGGCGGGCTGGCAATTCCGGGCGCTGGGGAGATCCGCGTCCCATAGGGGAGGGGTAGGGAGATGACGGACCAGGAGGCGTACGGCGACATACGGGTCACCGTGGTGATGCCGACGTACAACGAGGCGGCGAACCTGCCGCGGATGGCCGAGGCGGTGCTGGGGCTGCCGCTCGACGGGCTGCATCTGAAGATCGTCGACGACTCCAGCCCGGACGGCACCGGGCGGATCGCCGAGGAACTGGCCGAGAAGTACAACTGGGACGGCCGGTGGAGGATGAGTGTCCTGCACCGCACCGAGAAGGACGGCCTGGGGCGGGCGTATATGGCGGGCATGAGTGCCGCGCTCGCCGAGGGCGCCGAGTACGTCGTCCAGATGGACGCCGACGGCAGCCACCCGGTGGAGGCGGTGCCGCGGATGCTCGGCACGGCCGTGGCGTCCGGAGTCGGCCTGGTCATCGGCAGCCGGTACGTCGAGGGCGGCTCGCTGGACGAGGAATGGGGCAAGCACCGGGTGCTGCTGTCGCGCTTCGCCAACCGATACGCCCGCACGGTGCTGGGCACCAAGATCCGGGACATCACCGCTGGCTTCAACCTGTGGTCCGCGCGCACCCTCCGGGACGTCGACCTGGCCACCCTGGACAGCGCCGGATACAGCTTCCAAGTGGAGTTGAAGTTCAAGGCCGTCCGCGCCGGTCACAGCGCGGTCGAGATCCCGATCCGCTTCGAGGAGCGCACCGAGGGCGTGTCCAAGATGAACCTCGGGACGCAGATCGAGTCGGCGCTGGTGCCGCTGCGACTGCGGCTGCGCAACCGGCGGAGCTGAACCGGAGCGCGTCGCCCACCGGCCCGCCCGGAGGCCGGCCGGTGGGCGACGACCAGGACGACGAGTCACCAGAATCCCGAGACAAGGACAGGACTTCACCATGGGCGGACGACACGCGCTTCCCTCGCGGTTGGGGAATCTGTACCGCGAGATCGCGAAGTTCGGCCTGGTGGGGCTCTCGGGATTCGTGATCAATCTGGTGGTCTTCAACCTCATCAGGAATCTCGCCCACTGGCAGACCGTCAGAGCGAGCGTGGTGGCGACGGCTGTCGCCATCATGGGCAACTACCTCGGCCTGAGGTACTTCGCCTACCGGGACCGCGGCCAGGAGGACCAGCTCGACAAGAAGAAGGAGCTGGGTCTCTTCCTCTTCTTCAGTGCGATCGGTCTGGTCATCGAGAACTCGGTGCTCTACCTGACCACGTACGGATTCGGCTGGGACGGTGCGCTCGCCAACAACGTCTGGAAGTTCGTCGGTATCGGCGTCGCGACCCTCTTCCGCTTCTGGTCGTACCGGACATGGGTCTTCAGGACCACCGGCCCTCAACCGGAACAGCCCCCGGTGGCCCTGCCCGCTGAAGCGCCGACCTACCGGGTGCCTGCGGCCGCGCCCACGGAGCCCTTCTGGAACGTCTCCTGGGAGCAGACATGACCGACCTGGCATACCTGGCGGAGGCCGGCCGCTTCCGCGCCGTCTCGCCCGCGCACTGACGGCCTCACCGGAAGACAGAACACAGAGATCATGAGCGAAGCCATTCTCCTCGTCGGCGGCAAGGGCACCCGGCTGCATCCGCTGTGCACCTTCACGCCCAAGCCCCTGCTGCTCGTCGCCGGGGTGCCGCTGCTCACGCACCAGCTGGCCCGCGCCGCGGCGGCGGGGGTGACCCGGATCGTCTTCGCCACGTCCTACCTGGCGGAACTGTTCGAGCGGGAGTACGGGGACGGGTCCGGACTGGGCCTGGAGCTGGTCTATGTCACCGAGACCGAGCCCCTGGGCACCGGTGGCGCGATCCGCAACGCCGCCCGCCATCTGACCTGCGGCCCAGACGAACCCGTCCTGGTCTTCAACGGCGACATCCTCAGCGGCGTCGACATCCGGGGCCTCCGGGACGGTCACCGCACCACCGGCGCCGACGTCACCCTGCACCTGACCCGGGTCGCCGATCCGCGGGCCTACGGGCTGGTCCCGACCGACGAGCACGGCAGAGTCCTGTCGTTCCTCGAGAAGCCCGAGCGGCCCGAGGAGATCGTCACCGACCAGATCAACGCCGGCTGCTACGTCTTCACACGCTCCGTCATCGACGCCATCCCCGAGGGCCGGGTCGTCTCCGTCGAGCGGGAGACGTTCCCGGAGCTCCTGGCCGCCGGCGGCGTCCTGCGCGGTGTCGTCGACCAGACGTACTGGCTGGATCTCGGCACTCCGTCGGCCTTCGTGACAGGGTCCGCCGACCTGGTGCGCGGGTACGTGTCCTCCCCGGCGCTCCCCGGCCCGGCCGGGGACGCCCTGGTCATGCCGGGTGCGCGCGTCGACCCGCTGGCGGTGCTGACGGCGGGGACGGCCGTGTGCGCGGGCGCCGTGGTGGAGGCGGGGGCCGTGGTCGAAGGCAGCGTCGTCCTGCCCGGGGCCGTCATCGGCCGGGCAGCGCTGGTCCAGCGGTCCGTGGTGGGCCGGCAGGCGGTCGTCGGCGAGGGCACCAGCGTCGTCGACGCGGTGGTCGGTGACCATGCGCATGTCGGGCCGCACAACGAGCTCCCCGCAGGCGTGCGCGTCGACTGCGGCGTCCGCCTTCCCGAACGGGCCGTCCGCGTCTCCGCTCCCACGCATCTCGGCTGACGCCCGGGAGGGCGCCGTCCACGAGCCTGAGGTGAGGGCCGCAAGGGCGCGGGCCGGGCGGCGCTCCGGCCTTTCTACGTCCACCCCTGGACGTCGTACGTCCAGGGGTCCTGAAGCGGCGCCGTCAGGACAGCGGTCGACCGCCCGCCGTCACTGGGCCGAGGCCGCGGCCGCCTGTGCCTCGCCGCGGCGGCGGATCTGGCGGAAGGTGAACTCGGCCAGGTCGTCGCCGGCGGTGAAGACCTTCGTGTCCTTGGTCGTCACGTCCTTGCCGTTGGTGAAGCCGCTGAGCGTGAAGTAGGCGTAGCGACCGTACGAATTGGTGGTGCGGCGACAGATCTTCGCACGGCAGAAGGCGGGCACGCCCTTGCCGGTCAGCGACGCGATGTTGCTCTTGTTGCCCGCCTCCTGCTTGACCTTGGTCGCCTGGGCCGCGGTGTCGAAGAGGGCCACTCCGACCGTCACCGCGACGCCGTCCTTGGTATAGGTGGCGCGCAGGACACGGGTACAGCCGTTCTTGGTGAGCACAGCGGGCAGGGTGCCCTGCGCGGCCGACGCGCAGTTCGTCGTGGAGGCCGCGGGACCCCGTTTGTAGATGTTCGTGCCCACGGTCAGCTGGGTGCCGGGGAACAGGGTGTCCGCGCTGACCGGGGCCGTGTCCTTCTTGGCGCTGGAGATGAAGTCCATCGGGTCCAGCGGGGGAGGGGCCGAGGTCGGGGCGAACGACGGGACGGTGGCGGCGCTCTGGCTCGGGATGTCCGGGGTGCCCGGCAGGGCGCCGGCCGACTTGTTCGAGGCCCCGGGGCTCCCGTCAGCGGACACGACGGCCACGGCGACGGCGGCACCTACGGCTACCGTGGCCAGGGCACCGCCGAAGATCAGCAGCAGCCGGCGGCGCCTGTTGCGCGCCTCCGAGGCCTCGGCCAGCGCGGCCCAGTCGGGGGTGCCGCCACGGCCGTCCCACTGGGGCTGCTGGGAAGTCGGTTTCCAGGGATCCCACTGGGGCTCCCCCTGCCCATAACTCATGCGGCGCATCTTAGACGTGCCGTGGACTGTCATGTTCCCCCTCAGTAGGCACCACGGCGACGGCACAGCGAAGGCGGGGCAACAAAACGCCTCAGCCCGGGTGCAACCGGCCGGCACCCGAACGGCCGAACCCGCGGCGGCTCCCCGGCGGCGGCCCCGTTTTGACCCGTGTCGGTGCCGCCGTTATCCTGGCTGTTCGTTATGTGTATTGGCTTGCTCATTCTCACGTGAGGGGCCCTTACACCGGTCCGCCGGGCCGATGACCAGCGACCAGCACGCGGCTTGCGTCACCGCGGTGCGGTCAGGGCTGTCGTGATCGTCTTCGGTGACCTTGTCAGGATCCTCACTGAAGAAGCGAAGGCTACGAACCGTGCGTACGTACAGCCCCAAGCCCGGCGATGTGACGCGCCAGTGGCACGTCATCGACGCCCAGGACGTTGTCCTGGGTCGTCTGGCCACCACTGCCGCCTCCATTCTGCGTGGCAAGCACAAGCCGATCTACGCGCCCCACGTGGACACCGGTGACTTCGTCATCATCATCAACGCGGACAAGGTGCACCTGTCCGGCAACAAGCGGACCCAGAAGATGGCGTACCGCCACTCCGGCTACCCGGGTGGTCTGCGCTCCGTCCGCTACGACGACCTGCTGGCCAACAACCCTGAGAAGGCCGTCGAGAAGGCCGTCAAGGGCATGCTCCCCAAGAACTCCCTGGGCCGTCAGATGCTCTCGAAGCTGAAGGTCTACAAGGGTGACCAGCACCCGCACGCTGCCCAGCAGCCGGTGCCGTTCGAGATCACCCAGGTCGCGCAGTAAGTCCGGCCACCCCCTAAGACTGAAGAGAATCTGAGGAGAATCGTGGCCGAGACCACTGCCGAGCAGCCGCTCGAAGAGCTTGACATCGACAGCTACACCACCGAGACCGAGGTCCCGGTGGAGGGTGAGTACACCTCCGAGTCCCTCGCGTCCCGCTTCGGCGAGCCCCAGCCGGCCGCCGGCCTGGGCCGCCGCAAGAACGCCATCGCCCGCGTCCGGATCGTTCCGGGCACCGGGAAGTGGAAGATCAACGGCCGCACCCTCGAGGACTACTTCCCGAACAAGGTGCACCAGCAGGAAGTCAACGAGCCCTTCAAGGTGCTCGAGCTCGAGGGCCGCTACGACATCATCGCCCGCATCGCGGGTGGCGGCGTCTCCGGTCAGGCCGGTGCGCTCCGTCTGGGTGTCGCCCGTGCGCTGAACGAGGCGGACGTCGACAACAACCGTGGCCCGCTGAAGAAGGCCGGCTTCCTGCGCCGCGACGACCGCGCGGTCGAGCGGAAGAAGGCCGGTCTGAAGAAGGCCCGCAAGGCTCCGCAGTACAGCAAGCGCTGATCGCGTTCGCTGGTCGCGGCAGGCGTCGCACCGCCTGAAGCACGCACGCATCGCCCCGGCAGCACGCTCTGTGCAGCCGGGGCGGTTCGTTTCGGGGGGAGTCGCTTATCACAGGCTTATGGAGCAATCCCGACAGGCGCGGGAGAGCTGCAGGGGATAAGCCTGAAGAGGGGCCCGAGGGTGTACGCATCCCGTCCCCGTCTGGACACTCGGCAAGAGCCGCACATAGGCAGCAAGGTTCGGAGGACACCACAGTGGGACGACTCTTCGGCACGGACGGCGTGCGCGGCGTCGCCAACGCGGATTTGACGGCCGAGATGGCGCTCGGTCTCTCCGTCGCGGCGGCGCACGTACTCGCCGAGACGGGTACCTTCGAGGGCCACAAGCCGACGGCGGTGGTCGGACGGGACCCGCGTGCGTCCGGGGAGTTCCTGGAAGCCGCGATGGTGGCCGGGCTCGCCAGCGCCGGCGTGGACGTGCTGCGCGTCGGTGTGCTGCCCACTCCGGCTGTCGCGTACCTGACCGGCGCGCTCGGCGCCGACCTGGGCGTGATGCTCTCCGCCAGCCACAACGCCATGCCCGACAATGGCATCAAATTCTTCGCCCGCGGTGGGCACAAGCTCGCCGACGAGCTTGAGGACAAGATCGAGGCCGTCTACGAGGAGCACCGCACCGGCGCTCCCTGGGACCGGCCCACCGGCGCCGGGGTCGGCCGGGTGAAGTCCTACGACGAGGGCTTCGACCAGTACGTGGCCCACCTCCTCGACGTCCTGCCGAACCGGCTCGACGGGCTCAAGGTCGTCCTCGACGAGGCGCACGGCGCGGCCTCCCGGGTCTCGCCGCAGGCCTTCGCGCGGGCCGGTGCCGAGATCGTCACGATCGGTGCGGAGCCGGACGGGCTCAACATCAACGACGGGTGCGGCTCCACCCACCTGGACAAGCTGAAGGCGGCCGTGGTCGAGCACGGCGCCGACCTCGGCATCGCGCACGACGGCGACGCCGACCGCTGCCTCGCCGTGGACCACACGGGCGCGGAGGTGGACGGCGACCAGATCCTGGCCGTGATCGCGCTGGCGATGCGGGAGCGTTCCGCACTGTGCTCCGGCACCGTCGTCGCGACCGTCATGTCGAATCTGGGCTTCAAGCTGGCCATGGAGCGCGAGGGCATCCACCTGGTGCAGACCGCGGTCGGCGACCGGTACGTGCTGGAGGAGATGAAGGAGAAGGGCTACGCCCTCGGGGGGGAGCAGTCCGGCCACGTCATCATCCTCGACCACGCCACCACCGGCGACGGCACGCTGACCGGCCTGATGCTGGCCGCCCGGGTCGCGCAGACCGGCCGTACGCTCAGGGACCTCGCGTCCGTGATGGAGCGGCTGCCGCAGGTCCTCGTGAACGTCCCGGACGTCGACAAGTCCCGGGTCGCCACCTCCGCGGAGCTGGCCACCGCCGTCACCGAGGCCGAGCGTGAACTGGGCACCACCGGGCGGGTGCTGCTCCGGCCGTCGGGCACCGAGCCGCTCGTCCGGGTCATGGTCGAGGCCGCCGACATCGAGCAGGCGAGGTCCGTGGCGGGCCGGCTTGCGGACGCCGTGAAGTCGGCGCTCGGTTAGAACTGCCCGGCCCTGAGGGCATGTTCGCGCTGTCCGGCCCAGAACCACTTCTGGGCCGGCAGGATGAGCGTGCCGGCGAGCACGATCGCCCTCGCCGGCGCCTCCTCCTCGGCGAACGGGTTCAAAGCTTGCGCAGGCTGAGCCGCTGCACCTTGTGGTCCGGGCCCTTGCGCAGCACCAGGGTGGCACGGCCGCGCGTGGGAGCCACGTTCTCCAGCAGGTTCGGCCTGTTGATGGTCCGCCACATGGTGCGGGCGTAGTCGAGGGCCTCCTCCTCGTCGACCTGGGTGTACTTGCGGAAGTACGACGACGGGTCCTGGAAGGCCGTCTGACGCAGTTTCCGGAACCGGTTGAGGTACCAGCTCTCGATGTCCTCGGTACGGGCGTCGACGTACACGCTGAAGTCGAAGTAGTCCGCGAGGGCGACGCGGGTGCGGCCGTCCTCGCCGGGGAGGGCGGGCTGGAGCACGTTGAGGCCCTCGACGATGAGGATGTCCGGGCGGCGGACGGTCAGCTTCTGGCCGGGGACGATGTCGTAGATCAGGTGGGAGTAGACCGGGGCCGTCACCTCGTCCTTGCCGGCCTTGATGTCGGCGACGAAACGGGTCAGGGCACGGCGGTCGTACGACTCGGGGAAGCCCTTGCGCGACATCAGCCCACGGGCCTGGAGCTCCTTGGTGGGCAGCAGGAAGCCGTCGGTGGTGACGAGTTCCACGCGCGGGTGTTCGGGCCACCGGGAGAGCAGGGCCTGGAGCAGGCGGGCGACGGTCGACTTGCCGACCGCCACGGAACCCGCCACGCCTATCACGAACGGGGTACCGGACTGGGAGCCCTGCTCACCAAGGAAGGTGTTCAGGGCACCTCTGAGGCCGTCCGTGGCGCCCACGTAGAGGTTGAGCAGCCGGGACAGCGGCAGGTAGATGTCCCGCACCTCGTCGAGGTCGATGACGTCGCCCAGACCGCGCAGCTTCTCGACCTCCTCGGCGGTCAGCGGCAGCGGCGTCTTGTCGCGCAGCGCGCTCCACTCGGCACGGGTGAGGTCGACGTAGGGAGTCGCCTCCGGCTTGGGCCGGTGGGCGCTCCGGGGCATCGAGGAGACCGGAGAGATCACAGTCCATTGTTAACGGAGTTTGAACTGGACGGTGGGTGGGGTGCGTCACGTGGGCGCCAGGGATCCGTAAGCGATCACGGCCAAGCTGCTGGAGAAGAAGTAGCGGTCGTTCGGGCCCCGCTTTTCTGCTCACGTGGCGGATGGCGGGTCGGGCCGGTGTCGAGCGCCGATCTCGCGACTGCGTCTGGCTCAGGCGGGGGGCCTCGCCATCGCGGGATTCCTGCGCTCGCACCGCGAGAGATGACGATCTTAGTACGAAGTGTGCGCAAGCAGTGTGGTAATCGGCCATTCGATGGTATGAACAACCACTTGTTCTTCACGTTTGTGTCGTGCCTGTGACAACTCCGGGCGCGAATATCGGAGGGGGTCCGGTTTGGCCGGGTTTTTTGCGTCCGCACGCCGTGGGCGCAATCGCGAGCGGCGACACAGACGGCTGTTCGCCATGGCAGCTGTGGCTGGTGCGGCACTCATCGGAACGTTGATCGGTCCGGCGATACCTTCGGCCCGGGCCGACCAGACCACGCAGGGCGTCGAGAACTTGCGCACCAACTGGGACCAGAACGAAGCCGGGCTCTCCCCGGCGGTTGTCCAGTCGTCTGCCTTCGGCCAGCTCTTCGCCACCAAGTTGGACGGGCAGATATACGCCCAGCCGCTGGTGCTGGGTGACCAGGTGATCGCGGTCACCGAGAGCAACACGGTGTACGGCCTCGACCGCACCACCGGGGCGATCAAGTGGAGCAAGAACTACGGACCGGCGTGGCCGGCCTCCGCGATCGGCTGCGGTGACCTGGTGCCCAATGTGGGGGCGACCGCGACCCCCGTCTACGACCCCGCCACCCGTGCCCTCTACTTCACCACCAAGGTGGACGACGGAACGTCCACGCACCGCCATCCGAAGTGGCTGATGCACGCGGTGGACCCGACATCAGGAACCGAGCTCTCGGGGTGGCCGGTCACCATCAGCGGGAGCCCGAGCAATGACCCGAGCAACAGTTTCGACGCCTACTACGAGCAGCAGCGCCCCGGCCTGCTGCTGATGGACGGTGTTGTCTACGCGGGCTTCGGCGGCCACTGCGACGCATGGCCGTACCGCGGATACGTGGTCGGCGTGAGCACCACCGAACACCGCATGACCTCGATGTGGGCCTCGGTGACCGGTGCCGGCACGGGCGGCGCCGGCATCTGGCAGGCGGGCGGCGGCCTGGTCTCCGACGGTTCCGGCCGGATCTTCTTCAGCACCGGAAACGGCATCAGCCCGGCCCCTGGGCCGGGCAAGACCGTGCAGGGAACCCTGGCCGAGTCCGTCGTCCGCCTCCAGGTCAACGCGGACAACAGCCTCAGTACGGCCGACTTCTTCAGCCCGAGCAACGCCTCCACCCTGGACCTGAACGACCAGGACATCTCTTCGGGCGCCCCGATGGCGCTGCCGGACGGCTTCGGCACCAGCGAGCACCCCCACCTGCTGGTCCAGCAGGGCAAGGACGGCCGGGTGTTCCTGCTCGACCGCGACAACCTCGGCGGCATGGGCCAGGGAGGCTCGGGCGGCGACGCTGCGGTAGGCGTGTCCGGCCCCTACCAGGGAATGTGGGGGCACCCCGCGTTCTGGGGCGGTGACGGCGGCTATGTCTATGTCGTCGGCAACTACGGACCTCTGCGCGCACTCAAGTACGGCGTACGCAACGGCGGCACGCCCGCGCTCACCCTCACCGGCCAGAGTCAGGACACCTTCGGCTACACCAGCGGCTCTCCCCTCGTCACGTCCAACGGCAGGGACGATTCCAGCGCCCTGGTGTGGGTGGTCTCCGCGAGCAACGCCTCCGGGGCCAACGGCACCCTGCGCGCCTACAGCCCCACCCCGGACGGCAACGGCCTGCTGCAGCTGCTGTGGTCCGCACCGATCGGCACGGCGACGAAGTTCAGCACTCCGACCGCCAACAACGGCAAGGTCTACGTCGGTACCCGAGACGGGGTGCTCTACGGTTTCGGCAGCCCGGCCAGGACCGCCTTGACCGCGGCCTCTCTCGACTTCGGCCAGATCGGTGTGGGCAGCAGCAACTTGGCCGACATGAAGCTGACAGCCACGCAGGACGTCAGTATCACCGGCCTCAAGGCCTCAGGCGCGTTCTCGGTCGACCCGTCCGCCGTGCCCACGCCTGAGCAGCCCACGGCGCTGGCGAAGGATGCCACGCTGGATGTACCGATCAGCTTCGCTCCCACGACCAGCGGCGGCATCAACGGCACACTGACAGCGAATCTGTCGGACGGCCAGAAGCTGGTCTTCGCACTGCACGGCGTCGGCACCAGGCCCGGTCTCGGGGCGGCACCAGCCGCCATGGACTTCGGGGAAGTGCCCACCGGCAGCACCTCGACGCTGAACCTGCAGATCACCAACACCGGTACCGAAGCGGAGTCGATCGACTCGATCGACCCGCCCACCGGCTCGTTCGCCGTCTCGGGCCTGCCGAGCGCGGGCACGCTCGTCCCAGCCGGTGGTTCGTTCGTGCTCTCGGTCACCTACAAGCCGGTCGGCAGCCAGGATGACAGCGACGCACTCGTCGTCAGCAGCAGCAGCGGCGGCGCCACGCACACTCTGAGCGTGCCGGTCAACGGAACGGCCATCACGGGACAAGGGCACCTGGAGTTCTCCACGAGCTCGCTGGACTTCGGCTCGGTCCCGATCGGCAGCTCGAAGTCGCTCTCGTTCACCATCACCAACACCGGCAACATCCCGGTGACCGTGACCAAGGCCAAGGCGCCGACGGGTGACTTCAACAGCCCGATGCAGCTGTCCGAGGGCCTGGTCATCGGTCCCGAACAGACCGCCGTGCAGAGCGTGACGTTCACTCCGCGCTCGGCCGCGGATCTGAGCGCCTTCTACGAGGTCACCGGAACCGGCGTCGACGCGAACGGAACCGCCCAGGGGGCCATGTACGTGTCGGTGAAGGGCACCGGTACCGGCACCGCCACGACCACCTCGGCCAAGGACGGGCTGTGGCAGGCCAACGGCTCGGCGGTGCCGGCCGACGACGGCAGCGTCCAGCTGACCCCGGCCACCGGCAACCAGGCGGGCACGGTGGTGTACACCAAGCCGCTGCGCACCGATGGTCTGCGGGCCACCTTCACCGCGAAGTTCGGCCCTGGTAGCGGCGGGAACGGCATGACGCTCTCCCTCCTCGACCCCGCCCAGAACTCCGCCTCGGCACTGGGCGCGGCCGGCAGCGGCCTCGGCATCGCGGGGCGGCCGGGCGTGGTGATCGCGCTCGACACTGCCTGGAACAGCACGCTGCGAACGATGAACTTCGTGGGTGTCGGCTACAGCTCAGCGAACTCATCGGCGATCGACTACCAGTCGGTGGCGAAACTCAGCACCTCCCTGCGCCAGGGCACGCACCAGGTGGACGTCCAGGTGGACGTCGGCCATGTGTACGTCTGGGTCGACGGGACGCAGGTACTGGACGCAACACCGAAGCTGACCTCCAGCGCACTCGTCGCCTTCTCCGGCGCCACGGGCGACAGTGCTGACGCGCAGACCGTGAGCGGCCTGGTCGTCAGCGAGGCGGCGCCTCCGCCTCCGCAGCCCAAGGCGGCAACCTCGCTCAACCTCACCGCCCCGGGCACGGGTGTCCCGGGCCGGCCGTTGACCGTCGGCGGCACGCTGACGTCGTCCGCGCCGCTTCCGGCGGGTCAGGTCGTGCACATCACGCGGAACGGAGCAGCACTGAAGGATGCGACGACGGCGACGAACGGCTCCTTCACGTTCAGCGACACTCCGCCGGCGGCGGGCACCTACACCTACGCCGCAAGCTACGCGGGGGACGAGACCCACGAGTCGGCGAGCGCTGCGAGCCTCGTCCAGGTGTCCAAGCTGACCACCTCGGTCACTCTGACGGCTCCGGCCACGGCGACCCGCACGCGCACACTGACCGTGTCCGGGAAGCTCTCCGGCTCGCCCTTCGCCGCCGGTGGGGTCGTCAAGGTGACGAAGAGCGACCTCGCCCACTCGTCGGGTGTCGCACTCGCCGACGCGAAGGTCGCCGCGGACGGTTCGTTCAGCTTCTCGGACACCCCGCAGGTCGGCGGCGCCAACACCTACAAGGTGGCCTACAACGGCGACATTTCACACAAGCCGAGCACCCGTACCGCCACCGTCCAGGTCTCCCGGGCCTCGACGTCCCTGACCATCGCCACCGACCACTCGACGTACAAGTACGGCCAGTACGGGAAGGTCACCGCCCACCTGGGCACGACCTACAACCGGCGTGTGGTGGCGATCTACGCTCAGCCGTACGGCGGCAAGGCGATCCTGGTGAAGTCGGGCACGGTGGACTCCCACGGCAACTTGACGGGGTCTTACAAACTCACCCGCAACACCACGTTCAGCGCGGTGTTCGCCGGCGACTACCGCTACGCCCCGAAGACCGTCGCCCGAAGCGTGCACACCTCTGTGGGGATCTCGGAGAAACTGTCCGGTTACTACACGAACACGCACTACGGCAGCACCCTCTACCGGGTGTACCACCACACGGCCAAGGAGCAACTCGCCGTCACCGTCTCGCCGAACAAGGCCGGCCAGTGCGTTGTCTTCCGCGTGCAGCGGTACTACAGCGGCGCCTGGCACACGCAGAGCACCACCCCCTGCTCCTCCCTCAGTTCCACCAGTACCGGCCACCAGCAGATGTCCCTCACCAAGGCCGTCAACAGCAGGTTCCGCGTGGCTGCGGAGTACGTCCACAGCAGCAAGGACAACACCAACCTCACCACCTGGGGCGCCTGGCAGTACTTCACCGTCAGGCAGTGAGCAGTGAGTCCGATCCAGTGAAAGCCCCGCCCTGCACTGCAGGGCGGGGCTTTCACTTGTCCGTCAGAGCCGGTCGGGCCCGCGCGGCGCGGGTGCCGGGCGAAGGGGTCGCGTAGGCCGGGTGTGGACATGGCGCAGGGGCTCCACGTATACGTGCCCCACCAGCGCCTGCGCCTTGTAGTCAGTCAGTCCGTTCGGTCGGTAGGTCGGTCGGTCGGCCGGTGAGACCCTCACGCGCCAGCCGACGCGGATAGCCGGCCCACGAACGATCGGAGCAAACCTGTGTTCGAAACCGTGGCTCGCCGAGCGCGGTCGGCCGCAGTTCCCGTCCGAGCGTTCGTACCCCGGTGGGAATTTCCGATTTCGGGCACGTTCCGGGAGGTCCGGGCGCCACTCGGACCGTAGGCTGCGGCACATGTGCGGAATTGTGGGATACGTGGGACCGCAGTCGGCTCTCGACGTTGTCGTGGCGGGACTGAAGCGGCTTGAGTACCGGGGTTACGACTCGGCGGGCGTCGCCGTGCTCGCGGACGGGGGCCTGGCCGCCGCCAAGAAGGCGGGGAAGCTGGTCAACCTGGAGAAGGAACTGGTCGACCGGCCGCTGCCGACCGGCACCACGGGCCTCGGGCACACACGCTGGGCCACCCACGGCGCTCCGACCGACGCCAACGCCCATCCGCACCTCGACAACGCGGGCCGCGTCGCCGTCGTCCACAACGGGATCATCGAGAACTTCGCGCTCCTGCGGTCCGAGCTGGAGGAGCGGGGTCACGCGCTCGGCTCCGAGACGGACACCGAGGTGGTCGCGCATCTGCTGGCGGAGGAGTTCTCCGCGACCGCGGACCTCGCGGAGGCGATGCGGCTGGTGTGCCGGCGGCTGGAGGGTGCGTTCACGCTGGTCGCGGTGCACGCCGACGAGCCGGACGTGGTCGTCGGGGCGCGCCGGAACTCGCCGCTCGTGGTGGGTGTCGGGGAGGGCGAGGCCTTTCTCGCCTCGGACGTGGCGGCCTTCATCGCCCACACCCGGTCGGCGATCGAACTGGGCCAGGACCAGGTGGTGGAGCTGCGCCGGGACGGCGTGACGGTCACCGGCTTCGACGGCCGGCCCGCCGACGTGCGCTCGTACCACGTCGACTGGGACGCCTCGGCCGCCGAGAAGGGCGGCTACGACTACTTCATGCTCAAGGAGATCGCCGAGCAGCCGAAGGCGGTCGCCGACACACTGCTGGGCCGGATCGACACCGCGGGTTCGCTGAGGCTGGACGAGGTGCGGATCTCCGCCGCCGAGCTGCGCGAGGTCGACAAGATCGTCGTCGTCGCGTGCGGTACGGCCTTCCACGCCGGGCTGATCGCCAAGTACGCCATCGAGCACTGGACCCGGATCCCCTGCGAGGTGGAGCTGGCCAGCGAGTTCCGCTACCGGGACCCGATCCTCGACCCGCGCACGCTGGTCATCGCCATCTCCCAGTCCGGCGAGACGATGGACACGCTGATGGCGCTGCGGCACGCCCGCGAGCAGGGCTCCAAGGTGCTGGCCATCTGCAACACCAACGGCTCGACGATCCCCCGGGAGTCGGACGCCGTGCTCTACACGCACGCGGGCCCGGAGGTCGCGGTCGCCTCCACCAAGGCGTTCCTGACCCAGCTCGTCGCCTGCTACCTGGTGGCCCTCTACCTGGGCCAGGTGCGCGGCACCAAGTGGGGCGACGAGATCCACGTGGTCATCCGCGACCTGTCGCAGATCTCCCGCCAGGTGGAGAAGGTCCTGGAGACCATGGAACCGGTACGGGAGCTCGCACGCTCGCTCGCGGGCAAGAACACCGTGCTGTTCCTGGGCCGGCACGTCGGCTACCCCGTGGCCCTCGAAGGCGCCCTCAAGCTCAAGGAACTGGCCTACATGCACGCCGAGGGCTTCGCGGCCGGCGAGCTGAAGCACGGGCCCATCGCACTGATCGAGCAGGACCTGCCGGTCGTCGTGGTCGTACCCTCGCCGCGCGGCCGTTCGGTCCTGCACGACAAGATCGTCTCCAATATCCAGGAGATCCGGGCGAGGGGTGCGCGCACGATCGTGATCGCGGAGGAGGGCGACGAGGCGGTGGCCCCGTACGCCGACCATCTGATCCGCATCCCGGTGACGCCGACGCTGCTTCAGCCGCTGGTCGCGACGGTGCCGTTGCAGGTGTTCGCCTGCGAGCTGGCAACGGCCCGCGGGAACGAGGTGGACCAGCCGCGCAACCTGGCGAAGTCGGTGACGGTGGAGTGAGCTTCCAGGGCTTCGACGAAGGCGCTGAAGGCTCCGGCCGGGAAGGAGTGAGTGGCCCTGGCCGGGGCCTTCTGGTCACTCGACTTCCTGGGAATCAGCCTGGGTGACACCCCAGCCGGACAGAAACTGAGGGAAATCATGTCGTTCGTCAGCTACTTTCCTGGCCGGGGAACGGTCCGCGAAACCGCTTACCTGGAAGGCAAGGCCGAAGGCAAGACCGAAGACCGCGCCTCGCTGATCTTGCGCGTCCTGGAGAAGCGCGGCATCCCCGTCTCCGAGGACACGCGGGAGCGCATCACCTCGTGCATCGACCTCGATACCCTCGCCATCTGGTTCGACCGCTCCCTGACAGCCGCGACGGCCGAGGACCTGTTCACCGAGGGTCCGGAGGTTCCGGGGACCACTCCTGAGCGGGCCTGAGCGTCGGCCGACCAGCAGAACAGACGACACAACGCGCCGTCGGACCTGCTTGAAGCAGGTCATCGACCGTATCTGCCGCTACTGCTCGACGAATCCCCGGACCCGCTCACTGGGTCGCCCCCGCCACCGGCGTCGGATCCGGCGTGCCTTGTACAGCGCCCAAGACCTGACGTGAGCAAAGTCGCCGTAGGCCAACAGTCAGCTGTGACAGACGCTTTCGCGGAGACCGGAGACAGGCGGTCGTAGGGTGCTCGGCATGAGCATCATCGGGGTCGGAATCGACGTGGCCGAGATCGACCGGTTCGCGGCGTCCTTGCGGCGTACGCCGGGGCTGGCCGAACGGCTCTTCCTGGAGAGCGAATTGTTGCTGCCCAGCGGTGAGCGTCGGGGTATCGCCTCGCTCGCGGTCCGGTTCGCCGCGAAGGAGGCGGTCGCCAAGGCCCTCGGTGCCCCGGGGGGCCTGTACTGGACGGACGCCGAGGTGTTCGTCGAGGACAGCGGCCAGCCCCGGCTGCGGGTCACCGGGACCGTGGCGGCGCGGGCGGCCGAGTTGGGGGTGCGGTCGTGGCATGTGTCGCTGAGCCATGACGCCGGGGTGGCGTCGGCCGTGGTGATCGCGGAGGGCTGAGGCCGATAACGCGGCACCCCGTGCGCATCCGGGGCAGACTCGACCGCATGCGTACTGCTTACAGCGTCGACACCGTAAGGACAGCCGAACGAGAGCTCATGGCGCGGCTTCCGGAAGGCGCGCTCATGCAGCGCGCCGCCGCCGGACTGGCCGCCGCCTGCGCGGACTTGCTCGGCCGGGTGTACGGCAGCCGCGTCGTGCTGCTGGTGGGGAGCGGGGACAACGGCGGTGATGCCCTCTACGCCGGAGCCCGGCTCGCCCGGCGGGGCGCCGGGGTCACGGCCGTGCTGCTCGCCCCCGACCGTGCACACCCCGGCGGGCTGGCGGCGTTGCGCCGCGCGGCCGGGTCCGTGGCGCAGCCCGGGGCGGCCGAGGAACTGATCGAGAGCGCCGACCTCGTCGTCGACGGAATCGTCGGGATCGGCGGCAAGGGCGGCCTCAGGCCGGACGCCGCACGGCTGGCCGCACTTGCCGGGGAGTCCGGCGCGGCCGTCGTCGCCGTCGACCTGCCGAGCGGCGTGGAGGCCGACACCGGCGAGGTGCGCGGCCCCGCCGTACGGGCCGATCTGACGGTGACGTTCGGCACCCACAAGCCGGCCCTGCTCATCGACCCGGCGCGGGAGTACGCCGGTTCCGTACGGCTCGTCGACATCGGGCTCGCCTTGCCGGAGGAGCCCGAGCTGGAGGCGCTGCAGCACGCGGACGTGGCGGCGCTGCTGCCGCTGCCGCAGGCCGAGAGCGACAAGTACCGGCGCGGGGTGGTCGGGATCGCCGCCGGATCCGCGCGCTACCCGGGGGCGGCCGTGCTCGCCGTGGCGGGGGCGCTGCGGGGCGGCGCGGGAGCCGTGCGGTATGTGGGGCCCGCCGGGGGCGCGGTGATCTCCCGTTTCCCGGAGACCCTGGTCTCCGAACGGGGGCCCGCGAAGGCCGGCCGGGTGCAGGCCTGGGTCGTGGGGCCGGGCGCCGGGGACGACGCGGCGACCGTGGCGGAGGTGCTGGAGGCGGAGGTGCCGGTGCTCGTCGACGCGGACGGGCTGCGGCTGGCCGACCGCGACGCCGTACGCGGCCGGGGTGCGCCGACGCTGATGACCCCGCACGCCGGTGAGGCCGCCGCGCTCCTCGGGGTCTCGCGCGAGGAGGTCGAGGGGTCCCGGCTCACGGCGGCGCGGGAGCTGGCGGCGCGCTATGGGGCGACCGTGCTCCTCAAGGGGTCCACCACCTTGGTCGCGGACCCCGGCGGCGGCCCGGTGCGTGTGAACGCCACCGGCACTCCGTGGCTCGCGACCGCCGGCAGCGGGGACGTGTTGTCCGGGTTGTCCGGCTCGCTGCTCGCCGCCGGCCTGTCGACGCGGGACGCGGGAAGCGTGGCGGCGTATCTGCACGGGCTCGCGGGCCGGTACGCGGCCGACGGCGCCCCCGCCGGGGCCCATGACGTGGCGGACGCGCTCCCGGAGGCATGGCGGGACGTACGGGTCTGAACGGCCGCGGCACGCCCCTTTCTTGGTGCCCCGGCGCTGCGTACGGGGGACCTGTCAGCGCGGCGCCCGGGTGTCCGCCGGACTCCGCGTTTTGCTGATCGCGTGCGCGCCAGCGGCACCCGCGGTGGCGCGGGCCCGGCATGCGGAAGGCCACGGGCGGGACCGGCGCCGCAGCCGCGTCGGACCCCTCTGAGACACTGGGGGCGCGATGACAAGTTCTGAGACAGCACCCCTGCGTGCCTGTGCCGAAATCGATCTGGGGGCCCTGCGGGCGAACGTCCGTTCCCTGCGCGCCCTCGCGCCCGGCGCCGCCCTGATGGCCGTGGTGAAGTCGGACGCGTACGGCCACGGGGCGGTGCCGTGCGCCCGCGCCGCGCTCGAAGCCGGTGCCGAGTGGCTCGGCACCGCCACGCCGGAAGAGGCGTTCGCGCTGCGTGAGGCCGGCCTGCCGGGGCGCGTCCTGTGCTGGCTCTGGACCCCCGGCGGCCCCTGGCGCCGTGCGATCGAGGCGGACGTCGACGTGTCCGTGAGCGGCATGTGGGCGCTGGAGGAGCTGCGGGAGGCGGCCGCCGCCGCGGGCGCGCCCGCCCGCGTCCACCTCAAGGCCGACACCGGCCTCGGCCGCAACGGCTGCCAGCCCGCCGACTGGCCGGAACTCGTCGCCGAGGCCCTGCGTGCCCAGGCGGACGGCCTGCTCACGGTCGTCGGACTCTGGTCGCACTTCGCCTGCGCCGACGAGCCGGGCCACCCCTCCGTACAGTCCCAGCTCGCCCGCTTCCGCGAGATGGTGGCGTACGCCGAGGAGCAGGGCGTACGGCCCGAGGTGCGCCACATCGCCAACTCGCCCGCCACGCTGACCCTGCCCGAGTCCCACTTCGACCTGGTCCGCACGGGTATCGCGATCTACGGTCTCTCGCCCAGCCCCGAGCTCGGCACCCCGGCCGACCTCGGACTGCGCCCGGTGATGACGCTGAAGGCCTCGCTCGCCCTGGTGAAGGAGGTACCCGGCGGTCACGGCGTCAGCTACGGACACCTGTACACCACTCCCGGCACCACGACCCTCGGCCTGATCCCCGTCGGCTATGCGGACGGCATTCCGCGCCATGCCTCGGGCGCCGGACCGGTCCTCGTCGACGGCAAGCTGCGCACGGTCGCCGGCCGGATCGCCATGGACCAGTTCGTCGTGGACCTGGGCGGCGACCAGCCCCCGCCCGGCACGGAGGGCATCCTGTTCGGCTCCGGCGACCGCGGCGAGCCCACCGCCGAGGACTGGGCGCAGGCGGCCGGAACCATCGCTTACGAAATCGTGACCCGGATCGGAACCCGAGTTCCCCGCGTCTACGTGAATGTGAATGCGGAACAAGTTGGGTAGCCCACACGGGTGAACCTGGGCAACCGAAGGCCGGACGGGCGGAGCCCCCGGCGGGGAGGAAGCGGGACGTGAGCGAGAGCAGCGCCGAGGCCGTGGAGGCCGTCGCCGGCGCCACTGCCTCTGGCTTCGGGAGCTGGCGTGTGGCCGGCATCGCCGGCGCCGCGATAGGCGTGGTCGCGGCAGGCGCAGCCGCCGGAGTCGCGATAGAGCGCATGACGGTCGGCCGCGGTATGCGCCGCAAGGCGCGGCTCGCCCTCGACTCCGCGGGACCGTACGGCACACTCCGCGGCACCCCGGGCAAGGCGTACGCGGACGACGGCACCGCTCTGTACTACGAGGTCGACGACGTCGAACCGGAGGGCGGCTCCGCACCCCGCCGCCGTCGGCTCTTCGGCCGCAAGGCTCCCGCCCCGGTCACCGTCATCTTCAGCCACGGCTACTGCCTGAACCAGGACTCCTGGCACTTCCAGCGCGCGGCGCTGCGCGGCGTCGTCCGCACGGTGCACTGGGACCAGCGCAGCCACGGCCGTTCGGCGCGGGGAATGGCCCAGGCCGAGGGCACGCCCCTCACCATCGACCAGCTCGGGCGCGACCTCAAGGCCGTGATAGACGCGGCCGCTCCCGAGGGGCCCCTCGTGCTCGTCGGCCACTCCATGGGGGGCATGACGATCATGGCCCTGGCCGACCAGTACCCCGAACTGATCCGCGACCGGGTCGTCGGCGTCGCGCTCGTCGGCACGTCGTCCGGACGGCTCGGCGAGGTCAACTTCGGACTGCCGGTCGCGGGCGTCAACGCCGTCCGGCGCATCCTCCCCGGTGTGCTCAAGGCGCTGGGGCAGCAGGCCGAGCTGGTGGAGAGGGGGCGCAGGGCCACCGCCGACCTGTTCGCGGGGATCATCAAGCGGTACTCGTTCGCCTTGCGGGACGTCGACCCGGCCGTCGCACGGTTCGCCGAGCGGATGATCGAGAGCACTCCGATCGACGTGGTCGCCGAGTTCTATCCCGCGTTCGCCGACCACGACAAGACGAACGCGCTGGCCTGCTTCGCGGACATGCCCGTGCTGGTGCTCGCGGGCATCAAGGACCTGGTCACGCCCAGCGAACACAGCGAGGCGATCGCCGGTCTGCTGCCGGACGCCGAACTGGTGCTGGTGCCGGACGCCGGGCACCTGGTGATGCTGGAGCACCCAGAGGTCGTCACCGACCGCCTCGCCGACCTCCTGATGCGCTCGGGAGCGGTTCCGGCAGGGGCTACCGTGGGTGGCTATGGAAGCAGCAGCACCGTACAGCCCGGCTGACGCCCCGATGCCGGGCGTCACCATCGAGTTCACCGTCACCTCCCCCGAACAGATGCAGGAGCTGGGGCGTCGCCTGGCCAAGCTGGTGCGCGCCGGCGACCTCGTGATGCTGAACGGCGAGCTGGGCGCGGGCAAGACCACGCTGACCCGAGGGCTCGGCGAGGGGCTCGGAGTGCGGGGCGCGGTCACCTCGCCGACCTTCGTGATCGCCCGGGTGCACCCGTCCCTGGGGGACGGACCGCCGCTGGTCCACGTGGACGCGTACCGCCTGGGCGGCGGCCTCGACGAGATGGAGGACCTGGACCTTGACGTCTCGCTGCCCGAGTCCGTGATCGTCGTGGAGTGGGGCGAGGGCAAGGTCGAGGACCTCACGGACGACCGGCTCCACGTGGTCATCCACCGTGCCGTCGGGGACACCACCGACGAGGTGCGGCACGTCTCCGTCACAGGAGTCGGCCGGCGCTGGGCGACCGTGGATCTGACGGTGCTGTCGGCCTGAGAGCGGTCACGGGGCGCCGCCCCGAACCCCGGGACACCGCGTGTGGTCCCGGCGGTCGTTCCCTTCCGGGCCGTCTGTGCTGGTCGCACCGTCCCGGGCCGCTTGCTGCCCACGTCCCGACAACGCGTCGGGAAAATCTTGCGCCGCAGGTGCCGGGCATGGTCCCATGGACATCAGTCCATGGTTAGGCCTACCTAACCATGCCGCCCCCGCGACACCAGGAGGCGTCCATGCCGGCTTCAGAACGAGACGAGGCGCCGCCGCGCGTGGTGGCAGGGGCGGCCGGAGTGTCGATGCGGGACCTGCTGGCGTCGTGCGCCGCCGCGAAGGCGGTCTCGACACCGCCGCGGGACCCGGCTCCCGAGGTGCCGGCTGCGGCGCGGGGGCCCGAGAAGGACCGCAGGGCCGCGTAGCCGCCCGGTACTGCGCAGCCCGGGGCTACTTGACGACGACGACCTTCTGGTCGCTCGTCGCGAACTCCCACATCGCGGTGCCGTCCGCCCGGGACTCGCGGATACCGCCCAGCTTCTTCGAGGTGTCGGGCCTGGGCGTCGAGCCGTCGATCGCCGCGCTGAAGCCGATCACCACGCCCCCGTTGCTCGCGAACCGCACGATGTGCTCGACCGGCGTCCCGTCCGAGCCGGTCGCGGAGGCGGTCCGCGAGGTCACCGGGTACGTGCCCGGCAGCGGGTCCACCGTCCCCGGGGTGACCTTGAAGGTGCGCTGCACCTTGTTGCCCGCGCCGACCAGCCACACCCGGTCGTCGCCGATCGAGTACACGACCCGCTCGCCGGTGCCGGAACCGGCGGGCAGGACCGCTGGCTTCTTCTTGTTCTGCTGCGGCCCCTTGGACGTGGTGACCGGCGCCGACTTCTTGGCCTGCGGCTTGCCCAGCGAGTCGGGCACGTTCGCCGACGCCTGGTAGGCCAGGAAACCGACCACGGCGATCGCCGCCACGGTGAGCCCGGCCACGAATCCCGAGCTGCTCCTAGCCACCTGTGCCCACCTCTCGTCCCCGCACGCGGAAGGACTCGTCACCCGTATCCGTCCGTACGACCTTCCGATCGGTCCACCGGTCACGTCGTACGTCTTCGCTGTGACGGTAGCAGCAGGCCCGGGCCGCATCGGGTCGGCCGTGTGTCGGGCGTGGGCGCCGTACGCTGTTTGCGTGCTCTTGCTCGCTCTGGATACCGCCACCCCCGCCGTCACGGTCGCCCTGCACGACGGCACGTCCGTCGTCGCCTCGTCGAGCCAGGTGGACGCGCGCCGGCACGGGGAACTCCTGCTGCCCGCCGTCGACCGGGTCCTCGCCGAGGCGGGTACCCGGCTCGACGCCGTCACCGGCATCGTCGTCGGCGTGGGCCCCGGCCCCTACACCGGACTGCGGGTCGGCCTGATGACCGCCGACACGTTCGGACTCGCGCTCGGCGTCCCCGTGCACGGCGTGTGCACGCTCGACGGGCTCGCGTACGCCTCCGATCTCCATGTGCCGTTCGTGGTCGCTACGGACGCGCGCCGCAAGGAGGTCTACTGGGCGCGGTACGACGACTCGCGCACCCGCGTGACCGAGCCCGCCGTGGACCGCCCCGCCGACATCGCGGAAACGGTCTCGGGCCTGCCCGCCGTTGGGGCCGGCGCGCTGCTCTACCCGGACACCTTTGCGCAGGCGCGGGAGCCCGAGCACGTCTCGGCGGCCGCGCTGGCGTCCCTGGCGGCCGAGAAGCTCGCGGCCGGCGAGGAACTGCCCGCCCCCCGTCCGCTGTATCTGCGCCGCCCCGACGCGCAGGTGCCCAAGAACTACAAGGTGGTCACCCCCAAGTGACGGCCGCACCCGTGACGCCCACGCTGCGCGAGATGCGCTGGTGGGACATCGATGCCGTACTCGAGCTGGAGAAGGACCTGTTCCCCGAGGACGCCTGGTCCCGGGGCATGTTCTGGTCCGAGCTGGCGCATTCCCGGGGCTCGGAGGCGACGCGGCGGTATGTCGTGGCCGTCGAGGGCGAGCGGATCGTCGGGTATGCGGGGCTGGCCGCCCAGGGCGACCTCGGTGACATCCAGACCATCGCCGTCTCCCGGGACCTCTGGGGCACGGGGCTCGGCGGACAGCTGCTGACCGAACTGCTGCGGGCGGCGACCGCGTTCGAATGCGCCGAAGTCATGCTCGAGTGCCGGGTCGACAACGTGCGCGCCCAGAAGCTCTACGAACGCTTCGGCTTCGAGCCCATCGGCTTCAGGCGCGGCTACTACCAGCCGGGGAACGTGGACGCCCTGGTGATGCGGCTGACCACAGCGCCCGACGGCGGCTCCGCCGCGGGCACCTCCTCCGTACAAGGAACCGAGAACAATGGCTGACGAACCCCTGGTTCTGGGGATCGAGACCTCCTGCGACGAGACCGGTGTCGGCATCGTCCGCGGCAACACCCTCCTCGCCGACGCCGTCGCGTCCAGTGTCGACGAGCACGCGCGCTTCGGCGGCGTGGTGCCGGAGGTCGCCTCCCGCGCGCACCTCGAGGCGATGGTGCCCACGATCGACCGCGCGCTGAAGGACGCAGGGGTGAGCGCGAGGGACCTGGACGGCATCGCGGTCACCGCCGGGCCCGGGCTCGCGGGCGCGCTGCTGGTCGGCGTCTCGGCGGCGAAGGCGTACGCGTACGCGCTGGGCAAGCCGCTCTACGGGGTCAACCACCTCGCCTCCCACATCTGTGTGGACCAGCTGGAGCACGGCGCGCTGCCGGAGCCGACGATGGCTCTGCTGGTGAGCGGCGGGCACTCCTCGCTGCTGCTGTCCACGGACATCACCTCCGACGTCCGGCCGATGGGCGCGACGATCGACGACGCGGCCGGCGAGGCCTTCGACAAGATCGCGCGCGTACTGGACCTCGGTTTCCCGGGCGGTCCCGTCATCGACCGGTACGCGAAGGAGGGCGACCCGGGGGCGATCGCCTTCCCGCGCGGTCTGACCGGTCCCCGTGACCCCGCGTACGACTTCTCCTTCTCCGGCCTGAAGACCGCCGTGGCCCGCTGGATCGAGGCGAAGCGCGCGGCGGGGGAGGAGGTGCCGGTGCGCGATGTGGCGGCGTCCTTCCAGGAGGCCGTGGTGGACGTGCTGACCCGGAAGGCGGTGCGGGCCTGCAAGGACGAGGGCGTCGACCATCTGATGATCGGCGGCGGTGTAGCGGCCAACTCGAGGCTGCGCGTGCTGGCCCAGGAGCGCTGCGAGGCGGCCGGGATCCGGCTGCGGGTGCCCCGTCCCAAGCTGTGCACGGACAACGGCGCCATGGTCGCGGCGCTCGGCGCGGAGATGGTCGCGAGGGGACGGTCCGCGTCCGACTGGGACCTGTCGGCGGACTCTTCGCTGCCGGTCACGGACCCGCATGTGCCGGGCACTTCGCACTCCCACGACCACGTGCACGAGGTGAGCCGGGAGAACCTGTACTCATGACGGTCGCACTGATGTGGGAGGCCCGGGCGGCCGCCGGACGCGGCGAGGAACTGCTGTCCTGGGCGCTGGCCCAGGAGTTGACGCCGTCGCCACTGCGCCGTGAGACGTTCCGGGCGCCCCAGGACCGCGTCCTCGTCATCACCTGGTGGGACGCGGACGACACCGCCGACCTTCCCGAACTCCCCGAACCAGGCGAGGAGTTCGTCACCCGGCCGGTGCACCGCTGGCGCTTCGAATCGGTGGCCACGGCCTGATCCCGGGCTGAGACCCCGGTGAGAAAGGTGAGATTTTCTGAAGAATGGTGCCCAGGAATCCCTGCTCACCATAATTCGGATTTACGTTCCTCCGCGTGACTTCAGAAGACGAGCGCGGGGACGGCAACGGGGACACCGAGGGACACAGCGGCCGGCGGCCGCGTCTGGTCAAGGCCGTCGGCGCCGTACTGGCCTGCGGCCTCGTGCTCGCGGTGGCGGGTGCGGGTGCGGGCTGGGCGTATTGGCACCTGAACGACAACATCCGAAGCGTCGACATCGACGGCGCGCTGGGCACCGGCCGTCCGGTGCGCGCGGCGGCGCCCCCGGCCGCCTCGGCCTCCGCGTCCGCCTCGCCCCTGCCCGGCGGCGCCCTGAACATCCTCGTCCTCGGATCGGACTCGCGCAGCGGCGAGGCCAACGCGGCACTCGGCGGCGGCCACAGCTCCGGTGCCCGCTCGGACACGGCGATGGTCGTGCACATCGACGCGGGCCGTACCGCGGCGACGGTGGTGAGCATTCCGCGCGACACCCTGGTCACCCGGCCTTCCTGCCCGCTCGGCTCGGGCGGTGCGACGGCGGTGACGTACAACGCCATGTTCAACAGCGCCTACTCGGCGGGCGGCCCGGTCTGCGCGGTCAAGACGGCGGAATCGATCACGGACATCCGGATGGACCACTACCTGGAGATCGACTTCTCGGGTTTCGCGAAGCTGGTCGACGCGCTCGGCGGGGTCACGGTCACCACCGGCCAGGACATCGACGACGACAAGAGCCATCTGCATCTGAAGGCGGGCACCCACCACCTGGACGGCGAACAGGCCCTGGCCATGGCCCGTACACGCCACGGCATAGGCGACGGCAGCGACCTGGGCCGCATAGGGCTCCAGCAGCAGCTGGTGAAGGCGTTGCTGGAACAGATCGCCTCGAGAGACCTGCTGACCGACCCCGGCAAGCTCTACCAGGTCGCCGACGCCGTCACGGGCAGCCTGACCACCGACACCGGCCTCGACTCGCTGCCGGAGCTGATACGCCTCGGCGAGAGCCTGAAGGGCCTGGCGGCGAAGAACGTGAAGACGGTGATGATGCCGGTGGTGACGGCCCCCTCGAACCCCAACCGAGTGGTCGCGAAGGAGCCCGCGGCGAGCGGGCTGTGGGCGTCGCTGCGGTGAGGCGCCGACCGCAGACGCGCCTCTGACCTGGGCGAACAGCTCCGGGAAAAAAATTCTTCGAAAAAAGTCCCCGTGTCGTGTCGATCCGCGTCGCCCTCGTTCGACGCACTGGGTGAGAGGCCGGGAGGAGCCCGGCTGTCACACCTGAGGAGACACCAATGCCGCGCTATCTGTCGCTTGTGCGCATCGACGAGACCACCGCGCCCGCCGAGGGCCCGAGCCCCGAGCTGATGCAGCGGATGGGCGAGCTCATCGAGGAGGTCACCAAGGCCGGGGTGATGCTCGACACCGCCGGCCTGACGCCGACCGCGCAGGGCACCCGGGTGCGCTGGGAGGGCGGGAAGATCTCCGTCACGGACGGCCCGTTCACCGAGTCCAAGGAGGTCGTGGGCGGTTACGCGATCATGCAGTGCAAGGACAGGGCCGAGGCCATCGAGTGGACGACCCGGTTCCTGAAGGTCCACGAGGAGTACTGGACGGTGACCTGCGAGGTGCGGGAGATCGCCGAGGGGTGACACCGCCTTGGCGCCCGGCCGCCGGGGGTGTTGCATGGTGGGTTGTGGAACAGCAGCCCACCGCCGCCCCGCCCCCCGACGGCCCCGCCGGTGCCATCGAGACCGTATTCCGGATCGAGTCGCCCCGTGTGATCGCCGGCGTCGCCAGGATCGTCCGGGACGTCGGCATCGCCGAGGAACTCGCGCAGGACGCGCTGGTCGCCGCGCTGGAGCAGTGGCCGCGGGAGGGGGTGCCCGACAATCCCGGCGCCTGGCTGATGGCCACCGCCAAGCACCGCGCGATCGACCTCGTCCGCCGTCGCGAGCGGTATGCGCGCAAGCTCGCCGAGGTCGGGCGGGAACTGGAGACGGCGCCGTACCACATCGACGAGCCCGCCGACCCCGAGGACATCGACGACGATCTGCTGCGGCTCGTCTTCACCGCCTGCCACCCCGTGCTGTCCGCAGAGTCCCGGATCGCGCTCACCCTGCGTCTGCTCGGCGGCCTGACGACGGCCGAGATCGGCCGGGCGTTCCTCGTGCCGGAGGCCACCGTCGCCCAGCGCATCGTCCGGGCGAAGCGGACGCTGGCCGCAAAGGGCGTGGCCTTCGAGGTGCCGTACGGGCCCGAGCGGGAGGCGCGGCTCGGGTCCGTCCTCGAGGTCATCTACCTGATCTTCAACGAGGGGTACGCGGCCACCGCCGGCGACGACCTGCTGCGCCCCGCCCTGTGCGAGGACGCGCTGCGACTGGCCCGGGTGCTGGCCGAGTTGATGCCCAAGGAGCCCGAAGTGCACGGCCTGGCCTCGCTGCTGGAGTTCCAGGCCTCCCGCGCGGCCGCCCGCACCGGACCGGACGGCGGGCCCGTGCTGCTCGAGGACCAGAATCGGGCCCGCTGGAACCGCCTGCTCATCGCCCGCGGCATCGCCGCCCTGGGCCGCGCCGACACGGTCGCCACCGGCGCCCCGGGCCCCTACGTTCTCCAGGCCGCGATCGCCGCCTGCCACGCGCACGCCTACGCCTACGAGGAGACGGACTGGGCGCGCATCGCCATCCTGTACGGCCTGCTGGCCGCGCGGACGCCCTCGCCGGTCGTCGAGCTGAACCGGGCCGTCGCCGTCTCGATGGCCGAGGGCCCCGGCCCGGCGCTGGAGATCGTCGACCGTCTCACCGCAGAACCGGCCCTGCGCGACTACCACTTGCTGCCGAGCGTCCGCGGCGATCTGCTGGCCCGCCTGGGGCGCACGGCCGAGGCCGGGGCGGAGTTCGAGCGCGCCGCCGGCCTCGCCCGCAACGAACGGGAACGGGAGCTGCTGCGGGCACGGGCGGAGGCATGCCGCCGGGCAGGGAACTCCGGCTAGACCCGGTGCCCCAGGAGCATCGTCGGCGCGCCCGCCACCCGGGTCAGGAACACGGTCAGCGCGTGGGGCCCGTGCGGTTTGGGCAGGACCTTCCGGCGGAGTTCCTCCGGCTCGACCGCGGAACCGCGCTTCTTCACGGTCAGGACCCCGACCTCCCGCTCCCGCAGCAGCGCCTTCAGTCTCTTCACGTTGAAGGGGAGCCGGTCGGTGATCTCATACGCGGTGGCGTACGGCGAGTGGCGGTGCTCGTCCGCCGTCACATACGCGATCGTCTCGTCGATCAGCCCGCCGTCCAGCTCCTTCGCCACCTCCGCCACCAGGTGCGCACGGATCGCCGCGCCGTCGGGTTCGTAGAGGTAGCGGCCGGGCGTGCGCACTGGCGGATCGGGCAGCCCGCGGCCGTGCAGCACGCGCGGACCCGGCAGCAGGGTGGCCCGTACGTGGCCCGGCTGTGTGCCGAACCAGAGCACCGCCTCCTTCACGTCCCCGCCGTCCGAGATCCACTCGGCCTCGGCACCGGCGGGCACCGCCTCGTGCGGAATGCCCGGGGCGACCTTCAGCGCGGCGTGCGGCGCCTTCTGGGCCGTCGCCACGGCCCAGGACAGCGGGGGTGAGTACGCCTCCGGGTCGAAGATCCTGCCGCGCCCGCCGCGCCGCGCCGGATCCACGAAGACGGAGTCGTACGGGGACACGTCCACCTCCGTGACGTCCGCCTCGCGCACCTCGATCAGCGCGGACAACCCCAGCGCGTCCGCGTTCGCCCGTGCCACCGCCGCCGTCGACGGATCGCGGTCCACGGCCAGGACCCGGATCCCGGCCCGGGCGAACGCGATCGCATCGCCGCCGATGCCGCAGCACAGATCGGCGACGGAGGCCACGCCAAGGGCCCGCAGCCGCTCGGCGCGGTGGGCCGCCACCGCGGCCCTGGTGGACTGCTCCACGCCGTTCGGGGTGAAGAACATCCGTTGCGCGTCCTCGGCGGCGAACTTCGCCGCCGCCCGTTCGCGCAGCCGCGCCTGTGCGAGGGCCGCCGAGACGAGCTCGGCGGGGTGCGTACGGCGCAGCCGGGTCGCGACGGCCAGTTCCTGCGCGGGGTCGGTGCCGCGGACCTCGTCCAGGAGGGCGCGGCCCTCGGGGGTGAGAAGGGAGGCGAAGGAGAGGTCGTTCACGGGATCATTGTCGGCCAGTCGATGGACGGTGTGTGTCCGGCCGCGGTGTCGGCCCGCCGCGGCCGTCCGCGGCTGGAAGGATCCGACACCATGCGGTCCGTACGACAAAAGTACAAAAAGCGCGTAAAGCACCTCTGTGGACCAGTGAAGTTGCCGCTGATCGAGTCCCCGCTTTCGGCGAGGAAGGTGCGGCCCCTGATCGCCGGGGCGCTCGCCGTCGCGCTCCTGTCCGGCTGCGCCCAGTCCGTGGACCCCATCGAACGGCTGGGCAGGAAAGCGGCGCAGAAGGTGCACCGGCCGCACAGGCGGATCGACCGTACGTTCCGCCACTGGGGTCTCACCGCCCCGCTCGCCCCGGCACCCCGGCCGGCTCGTCCCCGGGCCGGCAGTGCGGGCCGGCCCGGAGCGGGGCTGCCGGAGGTCCTCGACCATGTCCCCACTGATGACAGGGTCGTCTTCCTGACGTACGACGAGGGCGTCCAAGACGATCCCCGGTTCGCCGACATGGTCCGTGAACTGCGGCTGCCGGTCACTGTGTTCCTCACGGACCGCGCCGTGGAACCGGGACTCGCGCACGTCGCACGGCTCCGGGAGGCCGGTGCGGCCATCCAGAACCAGACCATGGACCACACCCCGCTGCGCGGCCGCACCTACGACGAACAGCACACCGAGATCTGCGGCCAGCGAGACCGGCTGGAGGCCCGCCTCGGCCTGCGCCCCCGCCTGCTCCACCCGCCCTACGGCGCCTACGACCGCACCACGCTCCGCGCGGCCGCGGACTGCGGCATCACGGCCCTGGTCCTCTGGCGCCCGGCATCGGAGCGGCACGGCAGGGGCAGGTTGGTCTGCGCGGGCGACATCGTCCGCCCCCACGAGCCGAGCCGTCCCCTCGCCTCCGTGACCGTAGAGACGAGCCACCTCCTGCGGCGCATCCAGGCGAGGGGGCTCACGGTGGCCAGCCTCGAGGACTACGTGTAGTCCGCTCGCGCGCCGCGCCGAGCGCGCGTGCCCCGGAGACCCGGACGGTACGGAGCCGGGCATTCCGCGGGCCTGCCCGGCGTTCGAGGACAAGGCGGTTCAGGCCGATGAAGAGGGTCAGCCGGCGCCGTCGCCGTCCGTAAGGCACCGCCCCGGGACGCCGGACACAGGCCCGGCGACCCCGGCCGACCACGCCGCGACGCGGGCGACTGGCACTCCGCTTGACCGAGTGCTAATCGCGGTCATAGTCTCGGCCCTGGCACTCGCCACTGGAGAGTGCCAACAAAGCGACGGGCAGGTCCGGCACCCGCGACGACGGATCGACCTGGTCGCCACCTCAGACAGTTGACCCCGTGAGATCTCCGAAGGGGGAGGTCGGATCGTGACGACCACCAGCTCCAAGGTTGCCATCAAGCCGCTTGAGGACCGCATCGTGGTCCAGCCGCTGGACGCCGAGCAGACCACGGCCTCTGGCCTGGTCATTCCGGACACCGCCAAGGAGAAGCCCCAGGAGGGCGTCGTCCTGGCCGTGGGCCCGGGCCGCTTCGAGAACGGCGAGCGCCTTCCGCTCGACGTCAAGACCGGCGACATCGTGCTGTACAGCAAGTACGGCGGCACCGAGGTGAAGTACAGCGGCGAGGAGTACCTCGTCCTCTCGGCTCGCGACGTGCTCGCGATCATCGAGAAGTAATTCACCGAAGAAGACTGTTTCGAGCTGCGCCCCTGGCCCCCGCGACCGATGATCAGCCGGGCGCCGGGGGCGCGGTTCGTTCTTCACCGCGATGGCGGCCGTCCTGCGGAGGCGGCCGATGATCGCATTCGAGAGGACTGAAACGCTCCATGGCGAAGATCCTGAAGTTCGACGAGGACGCCCGTCGCGCCCTCGAGCGCGGCGTCAACAAGCTTGCCGACACGGTCAAGGTGACGATCGGCCCCAAGGGTCGCAACGTCGTCATCGACAAGAAGTTCGGCGCGCCCACCATCACCAACGACGGTGTCACCATCGCCCGTGAGGTCGAGGTCGACGACCCGTACGAGAACCTCGGTGCCCAGCTGGTGAAGGAGGTGGCGACCAAGACCAACGACATCGCGGGTGACGGTACAACCACCGCCACCGTGCTCGCCCAGGCGCTGGTGCGCGAGGGCCTGAAGAACGTCGCCGCGGGTGCCTCCCCGGCCGCCCTGAAGAAGGGCATCGACGCCGCCGTGGCCGCGGTCTCCGAGGACCTCCTCGCCACCGCGCGCCCGATCGAGGAGAAGTCCGACATCGCCGCCGTCGCCGCGCTGTCCGCTCAGGACCAGCAGGTCGGCGAGCTCATCGCCGAGGCGATGGACAAGGTCGGCAAGGACGGTGTCATCACCGTCGAGGAGTCCAACACCTTCGGTCTGGAGCTGGACTTCACCGAGGGCATGGCCTTCGACAAGGGCTACCTGTCGCCGTACTTCGTGACGGACCAGGAGCGCATGGAGGCCGTCCTCGACGACCCGTACATCCTCATCCACCAGGGCAAGATCGCCGCCATCGCGGACCTCCTGCCGCTGCTGGAGAAGATCATCCAGGCCGGCTCCTCCAAGCCGCTGCTGATCATCGCCGAGGACGTCGAGGGCGAGGCCCTGTCCACCCTCGTCGTGAACAAGATCCGCGGCACCTTCAACGCCGTCGCCGTCAAGGCCCCCGGCTTCGGCGACCGCCGCAAGGCGATGCTGCAGGACATGGCGGTCCTCACCGGCGCGACCGTCATCGCCGAGGAGGTCGGCCTCAAGATCGACCAGGTCGGCCTGGACGTGCTGGGCTCCGCCCGCCGCGTGACGGTCACCAAGGACGACACGACCATCGTCGACGGCGGCGGCAAGTCCGAGGACGTCGCGGGCCGCATCGGCCAGATCAAGGCCGAGATCGAGACCACGGACTCCGACTGGGACCGCGAGAAGCTCCAGGAGCGCCTCGCCAAGCTGGCCGGCGGCGTGTGCGTGATCAAGGTCGGCGCCGCCACCGAGGTGGAGCTGAAGGAGAAGAAGCACCGTCTGGAGGACGCCATCTCCGCGACCCGCGCCGCGGTCGAGGAGGGCATCGTCTCCGGTGGTGGCTCCGCGCTGGTCCACGCCTCCAAGGTGCTGGCCGAGGGCCTCGGCAAGCAGGGCGACGAGGCCACCGGTGTCGCGATCGTCCGCCGCGCGGTGGTCGAGCCGCTGCGCTGGATCGCCGAGAACGCCGGCCTCGAGGGCTACGTCATCGCCTCCAAGGTCGCCGAGCTCGAGAAGGGCCAGGGCTACAACGCCGCCACCGGCGAGTACGGCGACCTGATCAAGGCCGGCGTCATCGACCCGGTCAAGGTCACCCGCTCCGCCCTGGAGAACGCCGCCTCCATCGCCTCCCTGCTGCTGACGACCGAAACCCTGGTCGTCGAGAAGAAGGAAGAAGAGGAGCCGGCCGCGGCCGGCCACGGCCACGGTCACTCCCACTGATCCAGGCGCCAAGCCGTACTGAGCGAGGCCCGGCACCCCTTCGGGTGCCGGGCCTTCGCCCTGCCTAAGAGTTATCCCGTCATGCGGAACGGGCCGTGGTCTCCTTGCCGGCCAACCCTCGGTTACCGGATTTCGAGCTTCAGGTTGTGGAGTGCGGCAACTCCCGTGACGGCGTGGTTGATGCCGTCGTCTTTGCGTCGGCGCTGTCGAAGGACCTGGTGGTCTTTGAGGCGGGCGATGGTGTGTTCGGCGACGGCGCGGCGCCGGCGGAAGCGGTGGTGGTTGCGGTCTTTGATGATGCGGCCGTCTGGGCCACGTCGTGGTGTGCGGATGCGATCGCTGCCGCGATACCCGCCGTCGCCGGAGAGCCTGGGGTGGTCGGGCAGGGTCCTGGCGACGGTTTCCCGGAAGACGACGATGTCGTTGCGGTTTCCTGGCCGCGCGTCCCCGACCGCGACGACCCTTCGGTCGCGGACCCGGCAGACGACCTGCACGTTGACGCTGCGCCGGTGGTTCTTCGACTTTGCGGTCTTCTTCTTGTCGTGGACAGGGATCAAAGTCCCGTCGATGACCCACAGTTCCCTGCGGTCGGTGGGCGGCGGGCGGAGGAGCTCGGCGAGGGGTCCGGCGAGAGGGTCGACGACTGGGTGGTCTGCGGAGTCGCAGATGCCGAACAGGGAGCCGAGTTGCTGCATGGTGAGGTTGGTCTGGTAGGCGAGGACGAGCAGCAGGACCCGGTCGGTGAACGGCAGCGCCCCAGGGCCGGCCGCGGTCGGTGTCGGGCGTTTTCTCCCACAGTTGCCTCACGAGCCGGTGCATCTGCGGCCCGGTCAGCCCGGTTTAGGCCCGCAGGTCGGCAGCGGTGCAGGAGGCGAGAGGCAGGCGCATTACCGACAGCATACGAAGTCAAGCTGACCGGCTGCAGGGGGCGTTGTCAGTGACGGCAGGTAGCTTTGATGTGATTGCCGAGGCGGCGCATGCCCGGACGGGTCTCCATCGTTGGCGGGTCCACAAGGAGGCGGGAAAGTCCATGAGCACGAGCCTGCTCGATGCCGCGCCCGCCTCCGATGCCGCGCCCGTTCGCCGGTTCCGGGGTAAGAACAAGGGCGAACGCTGGAAGCGCGGCGAGGACACCGAGCCGGCGGTGATCCGTCTGCCCCTGGACGTCCACCGTCTTGAGGACCTGCAGCGGGTGGAGAACCTGTACTCGGCGATGTGGTCGCTCAAGCGCGCCCTGCAGCGCGATGCTCGCGCCGCAGTCGACGCGTACTGGGCCGGCGACATGCGCCGCGAAACGGACGCGAAGGCGTGGCGGCAGGTGCTGGGCCTGTCCCGAAAGGGGATGGAACGCCGCGGCTACCGGCACATGGAATGCTCCCGCCACCTGGGCCACCACGTGACGAAAGCGCTGGTGATGCATCAGGCCGACGAGGTGTGGGAAGGCATCGCCCGGCACCTGTTCCCCGATGCGACCGGCCGCAGGTTCGGCCGACCCAAGACCGGGACCTGGTGGGAGTACACGCGGATCCCTGGCCGGGCCCGCTCGCATACGACCGCACACAAGTGGGAGACGTTCCGCCTGCACGGCACCCTTGCCGGACACCTCGCCGCCTACCGGCACCGCGGTCTCGGCCCGGCGGTGACGACGCCGGAGCAGGCCGCCGCACTGCCGTCCGGCACGAGCGTCCTCGCGCAGCCCCGCCCTCTCCCCACACCCGCCCGGCCCTTCGGCCGCGTGCCGACCGCAGAGGCCACGTCGAAAGGCACACCGAAGACCCGTGCCGCGACCTGGTGGGACCACACCGGCCCCCTCGCGCTGGTTT
>NZ_JBSFJX010000078.1:0-41407 GCF_053598275.1 Streptomyces sp. NPDC001156
GGGGGGGGCGGCGCGGGCCGGGGGCGGGGGCGCCCGGCCCCCCCCCCCCCCCCCCCACGCCCGCGAGCCATGGGGCTAACCGCGTCGCCGGCGCGCCAGTCCGATCGCTCCCGCGCCCACGACCAGCAGAGCGACTGCGCCGCCCACGACATACGGCGTCGCCGCACTTCCGCCCGTCTCCGCGAGGTTGGCCTTCGCGTGCGTGCCCTGGGGCTTCACATCCTCGGCGGGCGCCGCCGTGGGGGTGGACGACGTCACCGGTGAGGGAGACGCGCTCGGGGCGGACGCCGGGGTCTCGCAGGTGGCGCCTCCGAGCGTCACCGTGCCCTTCACCTCGGCCACGTTCAGGTGCAGGGGATTCACCGAGACCGTCAGCACCAGTGCGGCGGCCGCCGCCGTCCGGGACGTCGTCCGCGTCGGTGACACCTCGAGCCGGACCTCGCCGACACCCGGCACCTTCACCTGTGTCGGCCCGCCGGCCGTCGCCGTGACCTTCCGCCCGAGCACGGTCACCGCGCCGAGCACGTTCGCCGTGGCGACCGGCTTCTTCCCGACTTCGCACACCGCCTTCGACGTGACGCCGTCCACCTCGATCAGGGACAGCATGGGCAGCCCCGGCAGATGGATGCGCGCGTGCGCGAGGTTCGTGGAGGCCTCCGCGCCCGACGCCGAGACCGTCGCCTCGGCGGTGGCGGCGTCCGCCCGCACCACGTCGAAGGGACGGCCGCCGGCGACTCCGTCGAGCCGGGCCGACAGCGCGGTCTCCTTGGCGCTCCCCGGCGCCCGTACCTCGTCGAGCGAGACCGCCAGCGGGACGTTCAGGGTCTTGTTGAGCAGGGACACATCGAGTTCGGTGCGCAGCACGACGGCGGCGGCGCGGCCGTGGTCCTCATCGGCCTGCGCGGAGCCCGCGCAGGCCAGTGCGGCGGGCCCTGCGGCCAGGGCTGTGGCCAGCGCGACGTTGGTCAGGCGGCGTGCGGGCATGCGGAAGGTGGTGCCGTTCATGGTGGTGGGACCCCCAGATAAGACAAGCTCGGGACCCGGACAGAATTACGTACCGGGAGTGAGCCGTCAGCGACACCAAGTCACTTCACTCCATCGTGGCTTTCTCGCAGAGCCTTTCGAAAATCAGGGCACACCCGTTCCCGGATGTCACCCCCGTATCCCCCACAACGGGGAAGCGGCCGGCGCACGGGCGCGGCGCCTACCCGAACACGAGGCCGTTCAGCACCACCCGCTGCGGCGCCGCCAGCACCCGTACGTCCGCGCGCGGATCCGCCTCGTACACCACGAGGTCGGCGGGCGCCCCTTCCTCGAGCCCGGGCCGGCCGAGCCACCGGCGGGCGCTCCATGCGGTCGCCGCGAGCGCGTCGACGGCCGGGATCCCGGCGGTGACCAGTTCCGCCACCTCGCCCGCGACCAGTCCGTGGGCGAGCCCGCCGCCCGCGTCGGTGCCGACGTACACCGGTATGCCTGCGTCGTACGCGGCGCGTACGGTGTCGTACCGCCGCTCGTACAGCCGTCGCATGTGATCGGACCAGCGCGGGAACTTCGCCTGGCCACCGTCGGCGAGCTTCGGGAAGGTCGCGATGTTCACCAGCGTCGGGACGATGGCGACACCCCGCTCCGCGAACAGCGGGATCGTCTCCTCCGTCAGGCCCGTGGCGTGTTCGACGCAGTCGATACCCGCCTCGACCAGATCCCGCAGCGAGTCCTCGTCGAAGCAGTGCGCGGTGACCCGCGCGCCGAGGCGGTGCGCCTCCGCAATGGCCGCCTCGACCGCCTCACGGGGCCAGCAGGCGGACAGGTCCCCGCTCTCCCGGTCGATCCAGTCGCCGACCAGCTTGACCCAGCCGTCGCCGCGCCGGGCCTCCTGGGCGACGTACGCGACCAGGTCCTCGGGCTCGATCTCCCAGGCGTAGTTGCGGATGTAGCGGCGGGTGCGCGCGATGTGCCGGCCGGCCCGGATGATCTTCGGCAGATCGTCGCGGTCATCCAGCCACCGCGTGTCGGACGGCGAGCCCGCGTCACGGATCAGCAGGGTTCCCGCGTCGCGGTCGGTCAGCGCCTGCTTCTCGGAGACGTCGTCGGATACCGGGCCGTGGGCGTCGAGGCCGACATGGCAGTGCGCGTCGACCAGGCCGGGCAGCGCCCAGCCCTCGACCGTACGGACGTCGCGGGCGCCGGCGGGGCGGTCGTACGAGATCCGGCCGCCGACCACCCACAGCTCGTCGCGGACCTCCTCCGGTCCGACGAGCACCCGACCCTTCACGTGCAGCACCGCGTGATCGCTCATGCACTGCACCTTAGTTCGCCCGCTACGCGGTCCCGGACACCCGGTCGGAGGTCTCCTCCTCCACCTCGGCCCTCGCGGGGTCGAGGAGCCGGGAGAGGAAGTGGCGGGTGCGTTCGTGGCGGGGGTGGCCGATGACCTGGTCCGGTGTGCCGTCCTCGACGACGACCCCGCCGTCCATGAAGACGACCCGGTCGGCGACCTCGCGGGCGAAGCTCATCTCGTGGGTGACGCCGGCGACCCAGCGGTACGGGCCGACGGACGACAGCCGCATCAGGGCGAGGACGATGCCCAGCACCAGGCCGACGGCAAAGCCGGACACGGTGTAGAGCACGGTGTTCCTCAGCGCCAGCGTGATGACGTCGGGGAACATCTGCCCGGCGATGTCCGCCTGCGCGAACTGGTTCTGCAGCCGCCCCCAGTCCGCCGTGACCGCGAAGACGATCACGGCGGCGACGAAGAGGACGTACTGGGCGCCGCGCGACAGTCTGCGTCGCTGACGCCGGGGCAGCCCCTTCTTCCGCGGCTGGACCCCGGCGTCGGCCGTACCGGTCGCCTTGCTCATGAGGCGGAGGGCGAGGCGGCGGTCGCGTCGTACGGGCCGATCCACTTCTCGTACAGCTTCTTGTACGTGCCGTTGGCCTTGGCGTCCTTGAGCGCCTTGTTGATCGCGGCGAGGAGCTTCGTGTTGCCCTTCTTCACCGTGAAGCCGTACTGCTCACCCGTGTTGAGGTTGCCGACCACACTGAAGGCGTCGGCGTTGGCCTTGTCCTTGAGCCAGCCCTGGACGATCGTTCCGGAGCCCTCTGCACACGAGGCCGCGCGCAGCTACGCCGAAGCCGTTCCGGCCGACTGACCGAAATCTGAAATTCGACATTGCCTTCCAGGCCCTTTTCGCGCAATTATGGAAATTCCTTCCAGGGTGGCTACCCGTATTCTTCTGCCCGCTCTTTCCTGGCTTAAACGCAAAGATTCTGCGAACGCCAACCGGAGTAATTCGGGCAGATCTCGTATGGGTGACGAGGATGTGACCGACCCCACACGACACCCACTTTGCCCCATATTTTTCGGGCATTCGTACGCCAATTACCCCGCGCCCGCACGATCGCACACGCCCGCGTGATAACACATGGACCGCGGTTCCGTAACCCTCGCCGGCGATGCATTTTCACATTTCCCTGGGTAAATTCGATCGACATGACCGCCGCACAAGCAGACCTGCAAGCGGAATTCCTGGAAATGCCGGAAGGACTGCGGATCGACCGTCCGGAGGTGGCGGACGGGGCCGCTCTCTGGCGCCTGGCCAGGGACTCCGGAACCCTCGATCTGAACTCCTCCTACAGCTATCTGCTGTGGTGCCGCGACTTCGCCGGCACCTCGGCGGTGGTGCGCGACGGGTCCGACGGCCGGGCCGTCGGGTTCGTCACCGCGTACCTGCGGCCCGACCGTCCGCGCACCCTCCTGGTGTGGCAGGTGGCCGTCGACTCCGCCCAGCGCGGGCGCGGGCTCGCGGCACGGCTGCTCGACGCGCTCACGGCGCGGGTGGTCGAGGAGCACGGGGTGACCGGTCTCGAGACCACGATCACCCCCGGCAACACCGCATCCGAGCGCCTGTTCACCTCGTTCGCCCGGCGGCACGGGGCGGCCCTGGAACGTGAGGTCCTCTTCGAGACTCCCCAGTTCCCCGACGGCCCGCACGATCCCGAAGTCCTGTACCGCATCGGCCCGCTGTCCGACTGAGTCCCACGCACGCACTCCCTCTCCCCCACCCCCGAGGAGCGTTTTCGCCGTGACCATCACCCAGCCCGACCTCAGCGTCTTCGAGACCCTGGAGTCCGAGGTGCGCAGCTACTGCCGCGGCTGGCCCACCGTCTTCGACCGCGCGCAGGGCAGCCGCATGTACGACGAGGACGGGCACGAGTACCTCGACTTCTTCGCCGGCGCCGGATCCCTCAACTACGGCCACAACAACCCCGTACTGAAACGAGCGCTGATCGACTATCTGGAGCGGGACGGCGTCACCCACGGGCTCGACATGTCGACCACCGCGAAACGTTCCTTCCTCCAGACCTTCCAGGATCTCGTCCTGCGGCCGCGTGACCTGCCGTACAAGGTCATGTTCCCCGGGCCCACCGGCACCAACGCCGTCGAGTCGGCCCTCAAACTGGCCCGCAAGGTGAAGGGCCGCGAGGCCATCGTGTCCTTCACCAACGCCTTCCACGGCATGTCCCTGGGCTCCCTCGCCGTCACCGGCAACGCCTTCAAGCGCGCCGGCGCCGGGATCCCACTCGTGCACGGGACGCCCATGCCCTTCGACCACTATCTGGACGGCAGGGTCCCGGACTTCCTGTGGTTCGAGCGGCTCCTGGAGGACCAGGGCTCCGGGCTCAACCAGCCCGCCGCCGTCATCGTCGAGACCGTGCAGGGCGAGGGCGGCATCAACATCGCCCGGGCCGAGTGGCTGCGCCGCCTCGCCGATCTGTGCGCGCGCCGCGACATGCTGCTGATCGTGGACGACATCCAGATGGGCTGCGGGCGTACCGGCGCGTTCTTCTCCTTCGAGGAGGCCGGGATCGTGCCGGACATCGTCACGGTGTCCAAGTCCATCAGCGGCTACGGACTACCCATGTCGCTCTGCCTGTTCAAGCCCGAGCTGGACATCTGGGAGCCGGGCGAGCACAACGGCACCTTCCGCGGCAACAACCCCGCGTTCGTGACCGCGACGGCCGCCCTGGAGAGCTACTGGAGGGACGGCTCCGCCATGGAGAAACAGACCCGGGCGCGCGGCGAGCAGGTCGAGCAGGAGCTGATCTCGATCACCGAGGAGAACCTGACCGACGTCAAGGAGTACCGCGGACGCGGGCTGGTGTGGGGCCTGGAGTTCCACGACAAGGCCCGCGCCGGACGCGTCGCACGACGCGCCTTCGACCTGGGGCTGCTGGTCGAGACCTCGGGCCCCGAGAGCGAGGTCGTCAAACTGCTCCCCGCCCTCACCATCACCGCGGACGAACTCGACGAGGGCCTGAGCACCCTGGCCCGCGCCGTCCGCGAAACCGTCTGAACACCGCCGAGAAGGAGGCACGCACCACCGTGATCGTCCGTTCGTTCAAGGAGATCGAAGGCACCGACCGGCACATCAAGTCGGCGTCCGGCACCTGGGAGAGCAAGCGCATCGTCCTCGCGAAGGAGAAGGTCGGCTTCTCCGTCCACGAGACGATCCTGTACGCGGGCACGGAGACGTCGATGTGGTACGCGAACCACATCGAGGCCGTCGTGTGCGTGGAGGGCGAGGCGCACCTCACCGACAACGAGACCGGGAAGACCTACACGATCACGCCCGGGACCATGTACCTGCTCGACGGGCACGAGCGGCACACGCTCCGGGTCAAGGACGACTTCCGCTGCATCTGCGTGTTCAACCCACCCGTGACGGGCCGGGAGGACCACGACGAGAACGGCGTCTACCCGCTGCTGACCGAGGAGGTCTGACCGCACATGACCACCACCGTCACCGATCTGTACCCCAGCCGCGCCGCCACCGAGGTGTCCGTTCCCCGTCAGGACCCGGTCGTCTGGGGCGCGCCCGGCACACCCGGGCCGATCTCCGTCGCCGACCTCCAGGGGTACGAGCGCGACGGCTTCCTCGCCGTCGACGAGCTGATCGGCCAGGACGAAGTCGCTGAGTACCAGCGGGAGTTGCAGCGAATCGTCACCGACCCGGAGATCCGCGCAGACGAGCGGTCGATCATCGAGCCGCAGTCCAAGGAGATCCGCTCCGTCTTCGAGGTCCACCGGATCAGCGAGGTGTTCGCGCGCCTCGTCCGCGACGAGCGTGTCGTCGGGCGGGCGCGGCAGATCCTCGGCTCGGACGTGTACGTCCACCAGTCGCGGATCAACGTCAAGCCCGGTTTCGGGGCCAGCGGCTTCTACTGGCACTCCGACTTCGAGACCTGGCACGCCGAGGACGGTCTGCCGAACATGCGGACGGTGTCCGTCTCGATCGCGCTGACCGAGAACTACGACACCAACGGCGGCCTGATGATCATGCCGGGCTCGCACCGGACGTTCCTCGGCTGCGCCGGGGCCACCCCAAAGGACAACTACAAGAAGTCGCTTCAGATGCAGGACGCCGGCACGCCGTCCGACGAGGCGCTGACCGCGATGGCGAGCCAGTACGGCATCCGGCTGTTCACCGGCAAGGCCGGTTCGGCGACCTGGTTCGACTGCAACTGCATGCACGGCTCGGGGGACAACATCACCCCGTTCCCGCGCAGCAATGTCTTCATCGTGTTCAACAGCGTGGAGAACGAGGCGGTCGAGCCGTTCGCGGCGCCGGTCCGGCGGCCCGAGTTCATCGGGGCGCGGGACTTCACGCCGGTGCACTGAGCGGATTCCCGCCGGCCCTTCGAGCCTGCCGCCCGTCACGGACGGGCGGCAGGCTCGTGTCCGCCGCAGTCAGCGCGACAGGACGTCCAGCAGGCGGCCGACGTCGGCGGGCGTGTTGTACAGATGGAAGGCGGCCCGCAGGTTGCCCGCCCGGTCGGAGACCTCGATCCCCGCACCGCTCAGCTCCTCCTGCCGGTGGCCGAGTCCGGGCACGGACACGATCGGCGAGCCCGGCGCGGGGACGGCCTCGTGACCGAGGGCGTCGAGCCCCGCGCGGAAGCGGTCCGCGAGGGCGAGGTCGTGCGTGCGTACGGCGTCCACCCCGAGATACTCCAGCAGTTCGAGGGAGCGGCGCGCGCCTGCGTACGAGAAGAGCGCGGGGCTCTCGTCGAACCGCCGTGCCGAATGGGCGAGTTCCGTGACGGGGCCGTAGCAGCTGTCCCAGGGCCGTTCCCCCGCGACCCAGCCGGCGAACAGCGGGGTGAGGCCGCCGAGGTCCTCCGGCACGGCCAGGAACGCCACGCCTCGCGGACAGAACAGCCACTTGAAGGCGACGGCGCAGACGTAGTCGTGGGCGTCCGCGTCGAGGTCCAGCCAGCCGGCGGCCTGGGACGCGTCGATGTACGTCCGTGCCCCGTGCTCGCGCGCCGCGGCCCGGATCGCGGGCAGGTCGGCCACCCGTCCGTCGGCGGACTGCGCGGCGCTGACCGCGACGAGCGCGGTGCCGGGCCGCACCGACTCGGCGATGCCCTCCAGCGGCACGGCGCGCACCTTCAGGTCCTCGCGCATGTGAAAGGGGTTCACCACGGAACTGAAGTCGGCCTCGGCGGTGAGGACTTCGGCGCCCTCGGGCAGCGAGGCGGCGATCAGCCCGGTGTAGACGGCGACCGAAGCCCCGGCCGCCACCCGGCTGACAGGGATCCCGGCCAGCCGGGCGAACGAGGCGCGGGCGGCCTCCACGTCGGCGAACATATCGGTCGGCCGGCCGGCGGCCGCCGACTCGACGGCCGTCCGCATGGCCTCCACGGTGCGCGCGGGAAGCAGCCCGCTGCTCGCCGTGTTGAGGTAGGTGTTCTTCGGGGCGAACTCAGCACGGACAAGGCTCTCGAAGGTCTCCATGGGACCACTCTGGGGCCCAGTGAAGTCGTAGTCCATTGCGAACTCTTACGTGGTTCCACTAAGGAACGCTTATATGTCCACCCCGGAGCGGGCCCTCGCTCAGTGGCCCGGCACCGCGCAGCCGTCCGGACCGCACGCGTCCGCGCCGCCGTCCTCGATCAGCCTCAGCTGCGGACGCTCGCCCCACGCCTGAGTCAGGGCCTGGGTGAAGACCTCCGCGGGCTGGGCGCCGGAGACGCCGTACTTGCGGTCGAGGACGAAGAACGGCACGCCGTTGGCGCCGAGCTCGGCCGCCTCCCGCTCGTCGGCGCGCACCGCGTCGGCGTACGCGGTGGGGTCGGCGAGCACCCCGCGGACCTCCTCGGCGTCGAGCCCCGACTCCACGGCCAGTTCCACCAGCCGCTCGACGCCCTCGGTGAAGACGGACCGCTCCTCGGCGAAGTTCGCCCGGTAGAGGATCTGGATCAGCTCGTCCTGCCGGCCCCGCTCCTTGGCGAGGTGGAGCAGGCGGTGCATGTCGAAGGTGTTGCCGTGGTCGCGGCCCGAGGTGCGGTAGTCCAGGCCCTCGGCCGCGGCCTGCGCTGCCAGGTTGTTCTCGCCGGCCTGCGCCTGCGGCTCGCTCATCCCGTACTTCTTGGCGAGCATCGTGAGGACCGGCTGGACGTCGCCCTTGGCCCGGTGCGGGTCCAGTTCGAAGGAGCGGTGCACCACCTCGACCTCGTCCCGGTGCGGGAAGGCCCCGAGCGCCTTCTCGAAACGGGCCTTGCCCACGTAGCACCAGGGACAGGCGATGTCGCTCCAGATCTCCACGCGCATGTCTTCGGCTTCTCTCCAGTCGGTACGGGTGCGGAGCCTCCCTCCGCCGATGTGCGGGAACGTTCAAACGGTTGCCTTCATTCCCCGGGGACCATGTACCGGAGGAAGAGGTGGTGGTCTCCCTCCGCGGGCGGGTTCTGCGGGTCGGGGACCCAGCCGAGGCGGGTGTAGAAGGCCTGGGCGCGGCGGTTGTCGACATGGACGTCGAGGACGGCGGTCCGCCTGCCGTCGGCCTGCCACTCCTCGACGCAGGCCGCGTGCAGTGCGGCGCCGATGCCCCGGCGCCAGTGCCCGGGGTCGACGTGGAACTGGAAGAGTTTCACCGTGTCGGCCGATACACCGTCCGGCGTACGGAAAGAGGCGACGGCGACGATACGGCCCCGCTCGACGGCGCACAGCACATGGGCGTCGGGCCGCTCCAGGGCGGTCCGCCAGGCGGCGAGCCAGTCGGTGCCGTCCTGCGGCGGCCCGTCCGGGTAGTAGGTCGCCCGGGCCCGGGCCTGGAGTTCGGCGACGGCCCGCACCTCGGCGGGCAGAGCGGTACGAATCAGTCGGTTTCCGGTCATTCGGTCGTCGATCATGCAGGGAAGGACGTCGCCGCGGCCGCAGTGGTTCCGGGTGGTGCGCATGGACGCGCCGCCGGGTCAGCTGCCGTCCCTGAGGTCCTGCGGCCAGTGCGGGCGGTACTCGATCCCGTCGTACGTCACCACGCAGCCCTCCCCCATCGGCGACTGGGTCATGAAGCCCACCAGCGCCGCGTCCGTCTCCTTCTCACCGCCCAGGGTGAACAGACGGACGAACGTCCAGCGCTTGCCGTCGCGAGAGGCGTGGAAGGCGAAGGCCCGGCCCGTGCGACTGACCCGTAGCCAGACCGAACTGCCCTCCACGGTGAAGGAGTTGGCGTCGTCGGAGTGGCCGCGGGTGACCACCGTGCAGACGGTGGGCACATCCGGCGAGTACTCCAGGCAGAGCTTGGCCCAGGCCCGCTCGCCGACATGGACGTAGAGCACACCGGCGTCGAAGGACGCGTTGAAGCCGACGGTGACCCGGGCGATCAACTGGAAGTCGCCCTCGGGCGCGCCGAGGAGCCGGGGCGCGTCGGAGGCCGGCTCCAGAGCCTCGCCGGTGGGCGGAACGAAACGATCCTGCCGGGCGCCCGCCCAGCCGGTGAGCACCCCGTCCTCGTACGACCAGTGGCCGCCCGGCCCGTACGTGCGCAGGGAGAACGGGAGTTCGGGAAGTTCAACGTCCATTGGGGAAGTCTCTCAGGCGCGCCCGCGACAGGCGCGGGGAACTACGCGTTCAACCACAAAAGCACCCGCGGACCGCGCAGCAGTCACCTCTCCAGACGCCCGTCGAAGCGCCGCGGCAACCCGAGCGGGTTGTCGTCGCGCAGCTCCGGCGGGAGGAGCGCCTCGGGGGCGCCCTGGTACACCACGGGCCGCAGCCAGCGCTCGATGGCCGTGCCACCCACGGACGTGGACGTGGACGTCGTCGCCGGGTAGGGGCCGCCGTGGTGCTGGGCGGGCGCCACCGCCACACCCGTCGGCCAGCCGTTGACGAGGACGCGGCCCGCGAGCGGGGTCAGCTCCGTGAGGATCTCCGCCCCCCGGCCCTCGCCCGCCGTCTCCTCCGTGGACAGGTGCACCGTTGCCGTGAGGTTGCCGGGGAGCCGGCCGAGGACACGCTTGGCCTCGTCCTCGTCCTCGTAGCGCGCCACCACGGTGAGCGGGCCGAAGCACTCCTCCAGCAGGAGGTCGTACTCCCCGTCGCGGGTGAGCTTCTCGGCCGGGACGGTGAGGAATCCGGCGCTGACCGTGTGCTCGCTGCCCGCGCCGGCGGTGACCGGGGACTCCACTCCGGGCAGCGCGGCACGCTCGGCGACCCCCGCGACGAAGTTGTCGCGCATCCGGTGGTCGAGCAGAACGCCCGCCTCGGTGTCACTCACGGCGTCCGTCAGGGACTTCACCAGGCGGTCCCCGCCCGCGCCCGTGGGGGCCAGGACCAGGCCCGGCTTCACGCAGAACTGGCCGACGCCCAGGGTCATGGAGCCCGCGAGCCCGGTCCCGATGGCCTCGGCGCGCTCGGCGGCGGCGGCCTCCGTGACGAGCACCGGGTTGAGCGAGCCGAGCTCGCCGTGGAAGGGGATGGGCGCGGGACGGGCCGCCGCCGCGTCGAAGAGGGCACGGCCGCCGCGGATGGAGCCCGTGAACCCGGCGGCGGCGATCAGCGGATGCTCGATGAGTTCGATGCCCGCCTGGAAGCCGTGGACGAGCCCGATGACGCCCTTGGGGATGTCGTGCTGCTCGGCGGCCCGGCGGAGCGTCGCGGCGACCAGCTCGGAGAGCGCCGGATGGTCGGGGTGGGCCTTGACGACGACGGGGCAGCCCGCGGCGAGCGCGCTCGCGGTGTCCCCGCCGGCCACCGAGAAGGCGAAGGGGAAGTTGGAGGCCGAGTAGACGGCGACGACGCCCAGCGGGACCTTGTAGCGGCGCAGGTCCGGGATCGGCGGGGTCGCGGTGTCGTCCGGGTGGTTGATCGCGACGTCGAGGAAGGCACCCTCGTCGACGATCCCCGCGAAGGCACGCAGCTGGTAGCAGGTCCGGGCGAGTTCGCCCGTCAGCCGGACCGGGCCGAGCGCGGTCTCCGCGTCGGCCGCCTCGACGAGCTGGTCCTTCGCGGCCTCCAGCCGGTCGGCGGCGGTGCGCAGAAAGGCCGAGCGGACCGTGCGGTCGGCGAGGGCTCCACGCGCGGCGTGGGCCGCGCGGACGGCGGCGTCCACCTCCTGGGCCGTGGCCTCCACCGCAACCTGTTCACGCGGCTTCCCGGTACGGGGGTCGACACTCCAGACTGGTGCTGCTGCCACCGCGGGTCCCTCCAGATGTCATGCCGCAGTTCGTCCGTCACTCACCAGAGTCGTTCGATATACTGAACGCCGTCTCCGATGATGAATGATCTGTTCGGAGACTATTTCCCGTCGAACGAAGGGGTCAAGGGCGATGTCGGCTGGCGAGACAGGCGGCGGGGCGCAGGTCAAGTCCGCGGTGCGGACCGTTGAGTTGCTCGAGTACTTCGCCGGCCGCCCCGGTATGCACTCCCTGGCCGCCGTCCAGGAGGCGGTGGGCTACCCCAAGTCGAGCCTGTACATGCTGCTGCGCACGCTCGTGGAACTGGGCTGGGTGGAGACCGACGCGACGGGCACCCGGTACGGCATCGGGGTGCGGGCGCTGCTGGTCGGCACCTCGTACATCGACGGCGACGAGGTGGTGGCCGCGGCCCGCCCCACCTTGGACCGGCTCTCGGACGACACGACGGAGACCATCCACCTGGCACGCCTGGACGGCACGAACGTCGTCTACCTGGCGACCCGCCAGTCCCAGCACTACCTGCGCCCGTTCACGCGCGTGGGCCGCCGGCTGCCCGCGCACTCCACCTCGCTGGGCAAGGCGCTGCTGAGCACGTACACCGACGAGCAGGTCCGCAAGATACTGCCCGAGACGCTGCCGGCGCTGACCGAGCACACCATCACCGACCGCGAGAGACTCATCGAGGAACTCCATCAGGTCCGCGAGCAGGGCTTCGCCGTCGACCGCGAGGAGAACACACTGGGCCTGCGCTGCTTCGGCGTCGCGATCCCCTACCGCACCCCGGCCCGCGACGCGATCAGCTGCTCGGTCCCGGTGGCCCGGCTGACCCCGGCCCACGAACAGATGATCAAGGACGCGCTGTTCGACGCGCGGGACCGTCTGACCCTGGCGACACGGAGGCTGTGACATGGAGGTCGCCCTGCGCGAGGTTCACGACAGCGACCTGCCGGTCTTCTTTCGCCAGCTGAACGACCCCGTCGCACTTCGCATGGCCGCGTTCACCCCCGAGGACCCCGCGGACCGGGCCGGCTTCGACGCCCACTGGGCCCGGCTGCGCACCTCGTCCGACGTCGACGTCCGCACCGTGCTGGTCGACGACGACGTGGTGGGCAGCGCGGCGGTGTACGGCGAGCCGGGCGAGCGCGAGGTCACGTACTGGATCGACCGCCCGCACTGGGGCCGCGGCATTGCGACGGCCGCGCTGCGGCTCCTGCTGGAGGAGGTCCCGGAACGTCCGCTGTACGCTCGGGCCGCCGCCGACAACACGGGCTCGCGCCGGGTCCTGGAGAAGTGCGGCTTCGCGCAGACGGCCCGGGCCAGGGGCTTCGCGCACGCCCGCAGCGAGGAGATCGAGGAAGTCGTCCTCGTCCTGAAGGCCTGATCGCCCGGCCCGCCGCCGCACATCGGCGGGCCGGCCCTTTCATGAGGCCCCGATGAGAAAACGAGGCGCATGGGAACGATCCGCCCGATCCCTGCGTCTTCGGGACGGGATGAACAAGACGATCAGACGCGCATCGGTCTTCGCACTGCTCCTGGTGTTGGCTCTGCTGGTCAGGGCGACCTGGGTGCAGTTCTACGACGGCAAGGCGCTCGCGGACGACAAGGACAACCGGCGGAACGCGATCGAGACGTACTCGCGGCCGCTCGGGAACATCATCGTGGCCGGTGACTCGGTCACCGGCTCGGCGCGGACGAACGGCGGCGACCTCGCGTACAAGCGCACCTACACGGACGGCAGGCTGTACGCCGCGGTGACGGGCTACGCCTCGCAGAGCTACGCGCCGACCCAGCTCGAGGGCATCTACCAGGACCTGCTCAACGGCACGGACACCCGCCTCAAGGGCGTGATGGACACGGTCACCGGCAAGCGGGCCGATCCGGGCGACGTGGTCACCACGATCGACCCGGGCGTGCAGAAGGCCGCGTACCAGGCACTCGGCGGCAAGAAGGGTGCGGCCGTCGCCATCGACCCGGCGACCGGCAGGATCCTGGCGGTCGTGTCGACCCCTTCGTACGACCCGTCGTCGCTCACCGACGCGAACACCGCGGGGACGGCCTGGAAGCAGCTGAACAGCGATCCCGACAAGCCCCTGACCAACCGCGCGCTGCGCCAGCCCCTGCCGCCCGGTTCGACGTTCAAGCTGGTGGTGGCGGCCGCCGCGCTGGAGGACGGACTGTACTCGTCCGTGGACCAGAGGACCGACAGCCCCGACCCGTACCCGCTGCCCGGCACGACCCGGACGCTGTCGAACGAGAACCCGAACGCGCCGTGCGAGAACGCCTCGATCCGCGTCGCGCTGCGCTACTCCTGCAACAACGTCTTCGGGAAGATGGCCGTCGACCTCGGCCAGGACAAGGTCCGGGCGATGGCTGAGGAGTTCGGCTTCAACGACAGCCGACAGGACGTGCCGGTGCGGGCGTACGCGAGTGTGTACCCGTCGGGCATGGACAAGGCGCAGACGGCGCTGTCCGGCATCGGCCAGTTCGACGTCACGGCGACCCCGCTGCAGATGGCCATGGTGTCGGCGGCCATAGCCAATGACGGTCGGCTGGTCTCGCCGCATATGGTGTCGCAGATCACCGACGGCGGCGGCGACGTGCTGAGCAACTACGACGACAGTGCCGGGACCAAGCGGATCGTCAGCTCGTCCACGGCCCGGCAGTTGCGGTCCGCGATGCAGACGGTGGTCGAGCAGGGCACCGGCACCAACGCGCAGATCGCCGGAGCGACCGTGGGCGGCAAGACGGGTACGGCCCAGCACGGCGAGAACAACAGCAAGACGCCGTACGCATGGTTCACGTCGTACGCGAAGTCCGATTCCGACGGCAAGGAGGTTGCCGTCGCGGTGATGGTCGAGCAGTCGGATGCGGCCCGCTCGGAGGTCAGCGGGAACGGGCTGGCGGCCCCGGTCGCCCGGGCGATGATGCGGGCGGCGCTCAAAGGCTAGGCGGTTCGGGGCCGTCGCGTGCGGGGACGAGCCCGCGCGGGACGGCCCCGCCGCTCACTTCACGCTCAGGATCTGCTCCACCGGGTCGATCGCGAAGTACACCAGGAACAGCGCCGACACGCCCCACAGCAGCCAGTGGACGTCCTTGGCCTTGCCGAGGACCGCCTTGATGACGACGTACGCGAGGAAGCCCGCGCCGATGCCATCGGTGATCGAGTACGTGAACGGCATCGCGGCGATGGTGAGGAACGCCGGAATGGCGATCTCGTACCGGTCCCAGTCGATGTGCTTGACATGGGTCATCATCAGGAAACCGACGGCGATCAGGGCGGGTGCCGCGGCCTGGAGCGGCACGATGGTCAGCAGCGGGGTGAGGAAGAGCGCGAGTCCGAACAGGCCGCCGGTGACCAGGTTGGCGAAGCCGGTGCGGGCGCCCTCGCCGACCCCGGCCGCGGACTCGATGTAGGCGGTGTTGGAGGAGGCGGAGCCCACACCGCCGGCGACCGCCGCGGCGCCGTCGATGAACAGGACGCGGCCGATGCCCGGCACCTGGCCCTTGTCGTCGAGCAGCCCCGCCTCGGCGCTGATGCCGACGATGGTGCCCATGGCGTCGAAGAAGTCCGACAGGACCAGGGTGAAGATCAGCAGGACGGCGGTGAGCACGCCGGCCTTGGCGAAGCCGCCGAACAGGCTGAAGTGACCGATGAGTCCGAAGTCCGGGTTCGCCACGATCTTCTCGGGCACCTTCGGGGTGGTCAGCCCCCAGCTCTTGATGTCCGCCGCGGCGTTGACGACGATCGCGACGATCGTCATGGTCACGATGCTGATCAGGATCGCGCCTTTCACCTTGCGTGCGAGCAGGGCGATGGTCAGCAGCACACCGAGGCAGAACACCAGCACGGGCCAGCCGGTCAGCCGGCCGACGGCGCCCAGTTGCACCGGCACGGTGGTGTTCGCGGCGTCCGGGATGCGGCTGACGAACCCGGCGTCGACGAAGCCGATGAACGCGATGAAGAGACCGATCCCGACGCCGATGGCCTGTTTCAGCGGCTGGGGGATGGCGTTCATGATCGCCTCCCGCAGTCCGGTGAGGACCAGAACACAGATGAGGATGCCCTCGAGGACGACGAGGCCCATCGCGTCGGGCCAGCTCATCAGCGGGGCGAGCTGGAAGGCGACGACGGCGTTGAGGCCGAGACCGGCGGCGATGGCGAGCGGCAGATTGCCGCCGACGCCCATGATGACGGTCATCACACACGCCACCAGGGCGGTGGCGGTGACCAGTTGCCCGGTGTCGAGCTGGTGGCCGAACTTGTCCTTGGCGCTGCCCAGGATGATGGGATTCAGGACAAGGATGTAGGCCATGGTGAAGAACGTGGCGAAGCCGCCGCGTATCTCCCGACCCAAGGTGGAGCCTCGTTCGGAGATCTTGAAGAACCTGTCGACGCCGTTCGCCGCGGGAGGTGGGGCACTTGACCGGTCGGCCACTCTCTGTGTGTCGGACATGCGGATACTCCTCGTTGCCTGGTGAACCGGTGCGGGATGCTGGCTGGATTGTTCCCCCGGTGAGCCGGTTTCAGGTTTTCTCCGCGTTACGGAAATCGAGTTCGGCCCGCGGGCACGGGAACGCCCCCACCGACGGGGCCGACGGGGATGTGCTCCTCCTGCTACTGGATCTCGATCGTCCCGGCGGCCGGGACTATCACTTCCACCGGGAGCGCCGACCGCATCCGGCTGCGCGGCCGCCCCGGAGGCATTTCGGAGAGGGAGCTCACCCCGCGTACGGGTCCGCGACCTTCCCCGGTCGGGACAGGAACTCGAAGTCGCAGCCGGTGTCCGCCTGGGTGATCTGTCCGTTGTAGAGCACGCCGTAGCCGCGCTCGTAGCGTGCCGGGGGCGGGGTCCACCGTGTCCGGCGGCGTTCCAGTTCGGCGTCGTCCACGTGGAGCCGGAGGCTGCGGGCCTCGACGTCGAGTGTGATGCTGTCCCCGGTCCGTACGAGCGCCAGCGGCCCACCGATGTACGACTCCGGCGCCACGTGCAGCACGCACGCGCCGTAACTCGTGCCGCTCATCCGGGCGTCGGAGATCCGCACCATGTCCCGTACGCCCTGCTTCAGCAGGTGGTCGGGGATGGGCAGCATCCCGTACTCGGGCATGCCCGGTCCGCCCTTGGGTCCGGCGTTGCGCAGCACCAGCACACTGTCCGCCGTGATGCCGAGCGACGGGTCGTTGATGGTCCGCTGCATCGTCCTGTAGTCGTCGAACACCACCGCGGGCCCGGTGTGCCTGAGCAGGTGCGGCTCGGCGGCGATGTGCTTGATGACGGCACCGGCCGGGCACAGGTTGCCGCGCAGGACGGCGACCCCGCCCTCCGTCGCGACCGGGTTGTCGCGGGGCCGGATGACGTCGTCGTCGTGGACCCGGGCACCCGCGATCTGCTCGCGCAGGGTGTCGTACGAGACCGTCGGCCGGTCCAGGTGCAGCAGATCCGTGATCCGGGACAGGAACCCGGGCAGGCCTCCCGCGAAGTGGAAGTCCTCCATGAGGTACCGCTCGCCGCCGGGGCGGACGTTGGCGAGCACGGGGGTTGTGCGGGCGATGCGGTCGAAGTCGTCCAGCGTGAGCCGCACCCCGGCCCGTCCGGCCATGGCGATCAGATGGATGACGGCGTTGGTGGAACCGCCGAGCCCCAGCACGGTCGTGACCGCGTCCTCGAAGGCCTCACGCGAGAGGATGTCGCGCAGTTTCCGGTCCTCGTGGACGAGTTCGACGATCCGGCGGCCGGACGCCGCGGCCATGCGCTCGTGCGCTGAGTCGACAGCGGGGATGCTCGACGCGCCGGGCACCGTGACGCCGAGGGCCTCGGCGGCCGCGGTGAGCGTGGAAGCCGTACCCATCGTCATGCAGTGCCCCGGCGAACGGGCGAGCCCGCTCTCCAGCTCCGACATCTCGCAGTCGCCGATGAGCCCGGCACGCTTGTCGTCCCAGTACCTCCACATGTCAGTGCCCGAACCGAGGACCTCGCCACGCCAGTGGCCCGGAAGCATGGCACCCGCGGGCACGAAGACGGTCGGCAGGTCGACGGAGGCGGCCCCCATGAGCAGCGCGGGCGTGGACTTGTCGCAGCCGCCCATCAGCACGGCCCCGTCGACCGGATAGGAGCGCAGCAGCTCCTCGGCCTCCATGGAGAGCAGGTTGCGGTAGAGCATGGGGGTCGGCTTCTGGAAGGTCTCGCTGAGCGTGGAGACCGGGAACTCCAGCGGGAAACCGCCCGCCTGCCACACGCCCCGCTTCACGGCCTGGGCGCGGTCTCTGAGGTGGACGTGGCAGGGGTTGATGTCCGACCAGGTGTTGAGGATCGCGATGACGGGCTTGCCCAGGTGCTCCTCGGGGAGATAGCCGAGCTGCCGGGTGCGTGCCCGGTGGCTGAAGGAGCGCAGCCCGTCGGTGCCGTACCACTGGTGGCTCCTGAGCTCATCGGGCCTCTTCACATCGACCACCTGCCGACGACGGCGGCGACCTCCGCGCGCTCCTCCTCGCCCAGCGCCCTGCTCGGCGGGCGCACATCACGACGGCACAGGCCCAGCGCGGCGAGGGCCTCCTTGACGACGGAGACGTTGTCCGCGGAGCCGTTCGCCGCGCGCAGTTCCTCGAAGCGGCGGATCTGCTCCCAGACCTTCATGGCGGCCGGGTAGTCCCCGGACCGAAGCGCCTCGATCATGTTCAGGGAGACAGCCGGCGCGACGTTCACAAGCCCTGAGGTGAATCCGGTGGCCCCCGCGGAGAAGTACGAGGGGGCGTACGGTTCGGCGAGCCCCGCCACCCAAACGAAGCGCTCGAGCCCCGCGTCCCGTGCGAAAGCTGCGAACCGGGCTGCGTCCGGGAGGGCGTACTTCACCCCGATGACGTTCGGGCAGTGGTCGGCGAGTTCGGCGAGCCGGGCGCCCGGCAGCTGGGCGTCGCGGAGGTAGGGGACCACCCCGAGTTCGGGCACGGCCTCGGCGACGGCCCGGTGGTAGTCGACCCAGCCGGCAGCCGAGACATACGGATGCACGGGCTGGTGGACCATGACCATCCCGGCGCCCTGCTCATGGGCGTGCCGGGCGGAGGCGACGGCGGTCGGCACATCGTGACCGACACCGGCGAGCACCGCGGCCCGCTCCCCCGCCTCCTCGATCGTCAGCTCCGTGACGAGGCGCCGCTCCTCAGGGGTGAGGGCGTAGAACTCGCCGGTGTTGCCATTGGGCGTCAGGGTCCTGACGCCGCCGTCGAGCAGCCGGCGCAGCAGCGCCCGATGGGCGTCCCGGTCGACGGTTCCGTCCTCGGCGAACGGCGTCACCGGGATCGCCACCACATCGGCCAGGGCGGCCCGCTGTATCTCGAACGTCACGTCGCTCATTCCTGCCCCTCCTCCCCGTACCGGGGGAACGCCCGCCGGACGAACGACGCGATGTGGGTGTGCAGGGCGCCCGCCGCGCCCTCGGCGTCGCCGTCCTGGGCGAGCCGCAGGATCTCCCGGTGCTCGGCGGCCTCGAGCTCCCAGGAGGGGTCGGCGGCCCAGGCGACGGCGGAGACGAGGGCGGCTTGGTCGCGAACCTCGTCGAGCATCCGGCCGAGCAGCGGGTTGCCGCAGGGCGTGTACAGGGCGCGGTGGAACTCCCGGTTGGCCAGGGAGCGTTCGGCGGCGTCGGCGGCCTCGTCGGCCCGGTTCAGCGCCTCGCGCGCGGCGTCCAGAGAAGCCCCGCGCCGTACCGAACGACGCAGCGCCTCGGGCTCCAGGAGCAGCCGGACGTCGTAGACCTCGCGTGCCATGTCCGCGTCCACCATGCGCACCGTGACACCCTTGTACTGGTTCATCACGACGAGCCCGGTCCCGGCGAGGGTCTTGAGCGCCTCACGCACGGGGGTCTTGGACACCCCGAACTGCGCGGCCAGTTCGGCCTCGACCAGTGACTGACCGGGTGTCAGCTGACCGGTGAGGATGCGGTGCTTGATCCCCTCCAGCACGAACTGCGTACGGGAGGGGATCGGTACGGGCACAGAGGTCATGCGCGCCTCCCGGATCTCGCGTCGCCTGATCGCCTCAGCTGAACTCGCGTATCAGAACTCGCGTATCGCGTCTCATATATGACGTACGAAGTACGACGCGACGAAGGTAGGAGCGCGCACGGGGTTGGTCAACGCTTCGGACAGAGGAAAGTCGAGGCTCCCGGTTCAGGGGCCGGAATGCCGGAAGCCGCGGAGACCTACGGCTTCCACGCGGGATCGCGCCCGCTGAGGCCGATCGCCCGGTCGAGCAGCGGAGTGTCGGCCGGGACGTGCACGACCGGGCCGAACAGGCCGCCGCCGCGGCTCGGGTCGTCGGCCGCGGCGGTGAGGAAGCCGTACGACGCGAGTAGTGCCGTCGTGTCCGGCTCGTACTCCTGCCCGGTGGCCCGTGCCAGATCCCAGCCGTGGATCACCAGCTCGTCGGCCGCGACCGCGCCCGCGACCGCGGCCGGCAGGGTCACTCCGCCCGCCCGGGTCGCCCCGGTCCAGGCCTCCGGATCGCGCCACACCTCGGCCAGTTCGTCGAGCACGGCGGGCAGTTGCTCGCGCCAGCCGGGCCCGATGTCCGGCAGCGAGGCGGCCGGGTTCGTGTCCGTGGTGGCTCCGAGGTCCTTGCGCCCGGCGTCCCGGAAGGCGGTGGCCAGTCCGAGGAGATGGCCCAGCAAAGTGCGCACCGCCCATCCGGGGCAGGGCGTGGTGTCCGCGAGCTGCTCCTCGCGCACCCCGGCCGCGAGCCGGGCCACGATCCGGGTCTGCGGACCCAGGTCGAACATCTTGTCGATCATCTCGTCCTCCTCGTTCTTCTCCTTCGATGAGGTGGACCGGCGGCGGCCGCGAAACTCATCGGCCGCACACCTGGACTGGGACGCGTGTCAGGCTGCCGTCCGGTCCCGGACCGCGACCGGCCGCTCCCGACGCACTAGCTGACGCAGCGAGGGCCCTGCCCGGAGGCACCACAGGGCGATCACCGGGTCGCAGATCGCGCATCCCAGGGACGAGTTGTGGGCGAAGGGCACGATGGGATTGCCCTTGAGGTGGTGCACGACGTCCCACGCGGTGTGCAGCAGCCAGCCGATGCCGATGAACGTCCATGACTCCAGACCGCGGTAGGCGACGTAGGTGGCGAGCGCGGTGAACGCGAACTCCCAGCCGCCCAGGCCGCCGCCGCTGAGGTAGGCGGCCCCCGCTCCGGCCACCATCACCGCGTTGACGCGCCGCCGGTGCGGTTCGCGCAGCAGGGACATGAGGAACACGTAGAGGACGCCGATGCCTACGGGCGCGAGGTACTGCATGGGGATGCCTTCCTGAGGTCGTACGGGCGACGCGACCGGTCGGCGCGGGAACGGCTCACCACGCTAGGACCACGTACGCACACGTCCCAGAGGCATTACTGACACGTTCCGACGGATTTCCGTCCCGCCCTCGGCCGCGCCCGGTGACGGCCACGTCCTCGCTCAGAGCGCGGCGAGTGCCCCCCGTACGGCCGCCAGGTCCTCGTCCGAGGCCAGCCCGGCGTGATAGAGCCGCAGTTCCGTCGCGCCCGACTCCGCCGCCTCCCGCGCTTCCCGCTCCAGCGTCCCCGGGCTGCCGCCCATCGCGGAGACCACGGTGAAGTTGGCCGCGAGGACGGATCGCTCCCGGCCCTGCCCGGCGAACGGCCTCAGCAGACCTGTGCCGCCCGTGCACGGCACCACCACGCCGTCGGCGACGGACAGGATGTGCGCGGGATCGACGCCCGCGTTCGCCCCGCAGTGGTACGACACCGGGTCGGCGTGCAGCAGCACCCGGAAGCCGTCGGGTGCGGCCGCGCGGACCGCGGCCACCACCGCCTCCTGGAGCGTGCGGGCGGTCTCGTCGCGCCACGCGCGGGTGGCGGCCGCCTCGGTCTCGCCGAGGAGTCCCTCGACGCCCGCCCAGCCTCCGCCCGAGGGCGCGCCACGCCACACCGGCTCCAGCGCGGCCCGTACCGCGGCGGCCAGGTCCCCTGCGTCCAGGCCCTGCGCCCCGTACCCCGCCCGGCAGCTTGCGCAGAAGCACAGCGACATCAGGTACTGCCCGGCGTCCCCGAGCCCCACCCCTCCGGTCTTGTCGTGCGCGTGCAGATGGGCCAGGCCGTACCAGCCGAGCGACTCCAGTTCGGTGCCGTGCGCCCCCGGCCGCACGGCCGCCTCGGCCGCGAGGTCGACCAGGTAGGCGCGTGTGCCGGGCTGTGCGATGCACGGCGCCCACGGGTAGCGGTCGCCATAGGCGTTGACCACCGAGGTCCCCGGATGCTCCTCGCCGAGGCGGGAGTTGTGCGCGAGCACGACCCAGGTGTGCACCTCGAGCCCGGCGGCGCCGAGCGCCTCGGCGGCCTCGCCGAACGCGTCGCCCGGGGCCCAGTCCCCGGCCGGGTAGGGCCGCAGGGCGCGGCCGGTCCAGCGTGCGTCCGTCGGGTAGAGCACGGCGGCATGGCGGGCCGTCACGATGCGGTGCCGCGGGTGCCGGGGCGTGAGCGCGCGCGTGGAGTGGTAGGCGGATGCGAGCGTGGCGTGGCGGACACCCAGGGCGGCCATGCGGTCCCCCGCCCCGGGATCTCCGTTCACGTCCCAGGGGTAGAGGAAGGCCGAGGCCCTCACGCGCCCTCCCGCAGCAACTCGTACCCGCGGTCGATCAGCGCGGCGAGCTGTTTGACGTGGTCCTCGGAGGGTTCGTGCAGCGGCGGCCGCACCTCGCCCACGTCGAGGCCGCGCAGCCGCACGCCCGCCTTGACGAGCGAGACGGCGTAGCCGCGGCCCTGGGCGCGCAGTTCGACGAACGGGCGGTAGAAGCCGTCCAGGAGCCGGTGGACGGTGGCGTCGTCGCCGGCGCCCAGCGCCTTGTGGAAGGCCAGGGCGAGCTCCGGAACGAAGCAGAAGACGGCGGACGAGTACAGCGTGATGCCGATGCCCCGGTAGGCGAGCTGGGTCTGCTCGGCGGTCGGCAGTCCGTTGAAGTACAGGAAGTCACCGGGGACCTCGGTCCGTACCGCGCTGACGACGCGCTGCATCAGATCGAGGTCGCCGAGCCCGTCCTTGAAACCGATGATCCCGTCCGTGCGCGCCAGTTCGACCACCGTCCCGGGCGTGAAGATGGCGTTGTCGCGCTGGTAGACGATGGTCGGCAGCGAGGTCGCCGCGGCCAGCTCCCGGTAGTGCCTCAGCAGTCCCTCCTGCCCGGCGACCACCAGGTAGGGCGGCATGGCGAGCAGTCCGTCAGCCCCGGCCTCTTCGGCGAGCCTCGCGTAACGCACGGCGAGCGCGGTCCCGTATCCCGCACCCGCCAGGACCGGAACCCGTCCGTCCACCGCTTCGACGGCCGCACGCACGCACGCCTCGAACTCCTCGGGCGTGAGCGCGTGGAACTCGCCCGTGCCGCAGCACGCGAAGACGGCGGCGGCGCCCGCCTCCACGCCCTTGCGCACATGCTCGCGGTAGACGTCGAGAGCGATCGAGCCGTCGGGCCCGTAGGCGGTCACGGGGAAGAACAGCGGCCCGCTGGGGATGCTGAGTCGAGCGGCAAGAGGGGCTGGCGTCACGGGCTCTCCCTTGAAACAGACGCTCACACGCGGACCAGGTGCCGCACAGTGCACGTTTCTGATCCATGTCCATATTTCTGAACGCGACCACGCTAAGCCGCCACCTCAAGGCCGGTCAAGCGCACAAACGGGCAACTCAGGCGCGGATTTCGCCCCGCAGCGTCACACTTGACGGGTCACGTGGACGCTCCGTAGCGTGTCCACGGATGTGAATGCTGTACACGAATGCAGCCGCCGACTCCACAAGGAGAGACGAGGATGCCCGCTCCCCGCACCGTTCTGCTCACCGGCGCCGCCGGCGGACTCGGCACCCTGATGCGAGGGCTGCTGCCCGGGTACGGCTACGAGCTGCGGCTCCTGGACATGAGGCCGGTCGAGGGGGCACCGGACGCGATCACCGCGGATCTCGCGGACCGGGAGGCCCTGCGCGAGGCGGTGCGCGGGGTCGACGCGATCATCCACCTCGCGGGCATCTCCCTGGAGTCCACGTTCGACAAGATCCTGAAGGCGAACATCGAAGGCACGTACAACCTGTACGAGGCGGCGCGCGAGGAGGGCGTGCGCCGGATCGTGTTCGCCTCCTCCAACCACGCGGTCGGCTTCACCCCGCGCCCCGAGGGCGACGACCCGTTGATCCCGATCGACACCCCGCGCCGGCCCGACACCTTCTACGGACTGTCCAAGTCCTTCGGCGAGGACCTCGCCCAGCTCTACTGGGACAAGCACGGCCTGGAGACGGTCTCCGTGCGCATCGGCTCCTGCTTCCCGGAGCCGACCAGCGTCCGCATGCTCTCCATCTGGATGAGCCCGCAGGACGGCGCCCGCCTCTTCCACGCCGCCCTGACCGCCGAAGATGTCGGGCACACCGTCGTCTACGGCTCCTCCGCCAACACCCGCCTGTGGTGGGATCTGACGACCGCCAGGGCGCTCGGCTACGAGCCGCAGGACGACTCCGAGCCCTACGCCGACAAGCTCGTCGCCGAGCAGGGCGAGCTGGAGCCGGACAACCCGGCCCATGCATACCTGGGCGGTCACTTCGTCACGGACCCGCCGATCTGGCCCCACTGACGACACGCACCGAGGGCGGGCGGGCACCGAACGGGCCCGCCCGCTCCGCTTTTCGGGCACGGAGGCTGCCCGTTCCCACCGGACGCCCCGCTCCACCGCTGGTCCGAGACGGGCTTCCGCTTGGCCATACGGGCAGGATCGGGCACACTCGGGCCCGCAACAGGCCTGGTCACCGCCGCGCACCGGCTGTAGAACTTCCCCCATGGGCCCCACCGGGCCCGAACGGGCACCACCGGTTCGTGCGCCCCGACGGGAACGAGCCAGAAACACGGCACGGAAGGCAGGTGACGGCGATGACGGTGAAGACCGCGGAGGAACGACAGCGCGAGATCGTCAAGGCCGCCCGCCGCACGGGTTCGGTCGACGTCACCACGCTCGCCGCCGAACTGGGCGTGGCCAAGGAGACCGTACGACGCGATCTGCGCGCCCTGGAGGACCACGGGCTGGTGCGCAGGACGCACGGCGGCGCCTATCCCGTCGAGAGCGCGGGCTTCGAGACGACCCTCGCGTTCCGCGCCACCAGCCACGTGCCGGAGAAACGCCGGATCGCGGCCGCCGCGGCCGAGCTGCTCGGGGACGCCGAGACCGTCTTCGTGGACGAGGGGTTCACCCCGCAGCTCATAGCCGAGGCGCTGCCCCGGGACCGGCCGCTGACCGTGGTCACCGCGTCCCTGGCCACCGCGGGCGCGCTGGCGGAAGCCGAGAACACGACCGTCCTGCTGCTGGGTGGCCGGGTCAGACCCGGCACCCTCGCCACCGTCGACCACTGGACGACGAAGATGCTGGCGGGATTCGTCATCGACCTGGCCTACATCGGCGCCAACGGCATCTCCCGGGAGCACGGGCTGACCACGCCCGACCCGGCCGTGAGCGAGGTCAAGGCACAGGCGCTCCGCGCCTCCCGCCGCACCGTCTTCGCGGGCGTGCACACCAAGTTCGGGGCGGTGAGCTTCTGCCGGTTCGCCGAGGTCGGCGACCTGGAGGCGATCGTCACGAGCACGCTGCTGCCGGCCTCCGAAGCCCACCGCTACTCGCTGCAGGGACCTCAGGTCATCCGGGTCTGACGGATCCGCAGCCGCCCCTCCGACAACCGCACAGCCCTTCGGTATCCGTCCGTCCGCCGGTCGCCCGGCGAGCCGCACGGCGGACCACGCACATCCCCACGCCGTTCAGCAGTCGAGTTCCGCTTTCAGGATCTAGCAGGGATCAGGAGCCAACCTCATGCGAACCCAGAGCCGACGAACGCCACGCACCGTGTTTGCCGTGGCCGCCGCAGGAACGCTGATCACCCCCCTCCTCGCCGGCTGCTCGGGCGCCGGCGGTGCCGGGGGCGGATCCTCCGCCCACTCCATCAACGTCCTGATGGTGAACAACCCGCAGATGGTGGAGCTGCAGAAACTCACCGCCGCCAACTTCACCAAGGACACCGGCATCAAGGTCAACTTCACCGTCCTGCCGGAGAACGACGTCAGAGACAAGATCAGCCAGGACTTCGCCAACCAGGCGGGTCAGTACGACGTCGCCACCCTGAGCAACTACGAGATACCGATCTACGCCAAGAACAACTGGCTGCACGCACTGGACTCGTACGTAGGCAAGGACAAGGGCTTCGACCAGGAGGACATCCTGGCGCCGATGCGGACGTCCCTCACCGCGGCGGACGGCAAGCTCTACGGCGAGCCCTTCTACGGGGAGTCGTCGTTCCTGATGTACCGCAAGGACGTCTTCCAGAAGAAGGGGCTCACCATGCCCGCGCACCCCACCTGGCAGCAGGTGGCGGATCTCGCGGCCAAGGCGGACGGCGCCGAGCCCGGTATGAAGGGCATCTGCCTGCGCGGTCTGCCGGGGTGGGGCGAGATGCTGGCTCCGCTGACCACCGTGGTCAACACCTTCGGTGGCACCTGGTTCGACAAGGACTGGACGCCGGGCCTGTACTCGAAGGAGTTCAAGCAGGCGACGCAGTTCTACGTCGACCTGGTGCGCAAGCACGGCGAGTCGGGCGCCGCCCAGTCCGGTTTCGCGGAATGCCTCAACAACATGACGCAGGGCAAGTCCGCGATGTGGTACGACGCGACCTCCGGTGCCGGATCCCTGGAGGCGACCGGCTCGCCGGTGAAGGGCAAGATCGGCTATGTCCCGGCGCCGGTGGAGAAGACGAAGAGCTCCGGGTGGCTGTACACCTGGGCCTGGGGCATCCAGAAGGCCTCCAAGAACCCCGACGACGCTTGGAAGTTCATCTCCTGGGCGTCCAGCAAGGACTACGAGCAGCTGGTCGGCAAGACCGACGGCTGGGCCAACGTCCCGGCGGGCAAGCGCACCTCCACCTATGACATCCCGGAGTACCAGAAGGAGGCCGGGGCCTTCGCGGACGTGACCCGGGACGCGATCGCCTCGGCGCAGCCCGACAACCCGGGAGTCCAGCCGCGGCCCGCGCCCGGCATCCAGTTCGTCGGCATCCCCGAGTTCACCGATCTGGGGACCAAGGTCTCCCAGGAGATCAGCGCGGCCGTCGCCGGACGGGAGTCCGTCGACAGCGCCCTGAAGAAGTCCCAGTCGCTCGCCGAGACGGTCGCGAAGAAGTACCGGTGATGATGACCGCCACCACCACCGCCCGGGTCGCCGCGGCTCAGCCGCGGACGGCCCGGCCGTCGAACCGACTGCGGGCCTGGGCCACACGCGCCCCGCTGCTGCCCGCACTGATCTTCATGATCCTCGTGACCCAGCTGCCGTTCGTGGCGACCCTGGTGATCTCGTTCTTCGACTGGAACGCCCTGTATCCGAAGGACCGTCACTTCGCCGGACTCGGCAACTACTCCGATGTCCTCACCACTCCGGAGCTGCGCAAATCGGTGTGGACGACCGTGCTGCTCACCGTCACCGTGGTGCTGATCAGCCTGGTGATCGGCCTGCTGCTCGCGCTGCTGCTCGACCGCAGGTTCCCGGGCCGGGGAGCGGTGCGCACCATGCTGATCGCGCCGTTCCTGGTGGTCCCCATCGCGGCCGCCCTGCTGTGGAAGCACGTCCTCTACAACCCCGAGTACGGCCTGTTCAACGGCCTGCTGCACTGGATCGGCGGCGACAGCGCGCCACAGCCGGACTGGATCTCGGACATGCCGCTGTCGGCGGTCGAGGCGTCGCTGATCTGGCAGTGGACGCCGTTCATGATGCTGATCCTGCTCGCCGGGCTGCAGAGCCGTGACCCCGAACTGGTGGAGGCGGCACGGATGGACGGCGCGAGCGACTGGCAGGTGTTCGTCCACATCACCCTGCCGCACCTGCGCCGCTATCTGGAGCTGGGCGTGCTGCTCGGTTCGATCTACATCGTGCAGAACTTCGACGCGGTGTACACGATCACCGCCGGCGGCCTCGGCACGGCGAACCTCCCGTACACCGTCTACCAGACCTTCTACCAGGCGCACGAGAACGGCCTGGCCTCGGCTGCCGGTGTGCTCGTGGTCATCGGCTCGATCATCATCGCGACCTTCGCGCTGCGCGTCGTGTCGTCGCTCTTCCGGGAGGAGGTGTCCCGCGCATGACCACCGCAGTGACCGGCGCCCCGGCGCAGACGCGCACCCGGCGCAGGCGTTCCACCAAGGGGGCCGCGCTGGGCCTGGTCGCCTGGCTGGCGGGTGTCCTGTTCGCCCTGCCCATCCTCTGGATGGCCCTGACCTCCTTCCACTCCGAGGCGGACGCGGCCACCAATCCGCCCGCGGTGGCCGCGTCGCTCACCTTCCAGAGCTACCGGGAGTTCTTCGGCCTGGACGGGGGCGCGAGCCCCTGGCCCTCGCTGATCAACTCGACCACCGCCTCGGTGGCCTCCACCGTGTGCGTACTGCTACTGGCGCTCCCGGCGGCCTACGCCCTGTCGATCCGTCCGGTGAAGAAGTGGACCGACGTCCTGTTCTTCTTCCTGTCCACCAAGATGCTGCCGGCCGTGGCCGGTCTGCTGCCCGTGTACCTGTTCGCCAAGAACACCGGCCTGCTCGACAACGTCTGGGCACTGGTGATCATCTACACCGCGATGAATCTGCCGATCGCCGTGTGGATGATGCAGTCCTTCCTCTCCGAGGTGCCGGTCGCGATCATCGAGGCGGCGCAGATCGACGGCGCCCGGCTGCCGACCATCCTCCGGCGCGTGGTGGCCCCCATCGCCCTGCCCGGCATCGCCGCCACGGCCCTGATCTGCTTCATCTTCAGCTGGAACGAGCTGCTTTTCGCCCGGGTGCTCACGGGTGTGGTCGCCGAGACCGCCCCCGTCTTCCTGACCGGCTTCATCACCAGCCAGGGCCTGTTCCTGGCGAAGGTGTGCGCCGCGTCGCTCGTCATCTCCCTGCCGGTGCTCGCCGCGGGGTTCGCCGCCCAGGACAAGCTGGTCCAGGGCCTGTCGTTGGGAGCCGTGAAATGAAGGCCGCCGTCATCGAGTCCGTGGGCCGCGCCGTCGTCTCCGAGGTCCCGGACCCGACGCCAGGGCCCCGCGAGGTCGTCGTCGAGGTCGCGGCCTGCGGTCTGTGCGGTACGGATCTGCACATCCTCCAGGGCGAGTTCGCCCCCAAGCTGCCGATCGTGCCCGGCCACGAGTTCGCTGGCGAGGTGGTCGGGGTGGGCACCCAGGTCACCGAGGTGTCGGTCGGCGACCGGGTGGCCGTGGACCCGTCCCTGTACTGCTTCGAGTGCCGGTACTGCCGTACGGGCCACAACAACCTGTGTGAGCGGTGGGCGGCCATCGGCGTGACGACGGCCGGCGGGGCGGCGCAGTACGCGGTGGCGCCCGTCGCCAACTGCGTGAAGCTCCCCGAGCACGTGCGCACCGAGGACGCGGCGCTGATCGAGCCGCTGTCGTGCGCGGTGCGCGGCTACGACGTCCTGCAGTCCCGCCTCGGCGCCCACGTCCTGATCTACGGCTCCGGAACGATGGGCCTGATGATGCTGGAGCTGGCCAAGCGGACGGGCGCGGCGAGCGTGGACGTGGTGGACGTGAACCCGACCCGTCTGGAGACCGCACGAGGGCTCGGCGTGACGGGGTCCGGGGCGAGCCCGGACGAACTGGACCGTCCGCAGGGCTGGGACCTGGTCGTGGACGCCACGGGCAACGCGGCGGCGATCCAGGACGGCCTGGGGCGGGTGGCGAAGGCCGGCACCTTCCTGCAGTTCGGGGTGGCGGACTACGCCACGCGGGTCGAGATCGACCCGTACCGGATCTACAACCAGGAGATCACGATCACCGGTTCCATGGCGGTGCTGCACAGCTTCGAGCGGGCGGCGGAACTGTTCGCGGGCGGTGTGCTCGATCCGGAGGCGTTCATCAGCGACCGGATTCCGCTGGAGCGCTACCCGCAGGCGCTGGAGCAGTTCGCGGCGGGCGTGGGGCGCAAGATCGTCGTGGTGCCGTAGCGGTCCGGGCCGGGGGCCTGGTCGTCATCCATTTGGCCCCATGGGTAAGGGAACGGTAAAGCGGTCTCGTTCGTTCATCCGTCATGACAGCTATGACCCCCGGCTCGAACATCCCGCTCGGAGCCACCCGTGTGACGGTCGACGTCGCCGCCCCGGTGCGGCTCGACGTGTCGGCCCTGCTGCTCACCGCCGACGGCAAGGTGCGCTCCGACGACGACTTCATCTTCTACAACCAGCCTTCGGGCCCGGGCGTCATGTACCGCTCCGGCGGCGGCACCAGCCCCGACTCGATCACGGTCGACACCGCCTCGGTGCCCCCGGGCATCGAGAAGATCGTCGTCACGGCGAGCCCCGACGCCGCGGGTCAGACCTTCCAGGGCGTCGAGCCGACGGCCACCATCCGCAACGCCGACGACAACTCCGTGCTGGGCACCTTCACCCCGCCGCAACTCGGCGCGGAGACGGCCCTGGTCGTCGTGGAGGTCTATCTCCGGGGCGGCGCCTGGAAGGCCCGCGCCGTCGGCCAGGGGTACGCCGACGGTCTGGCGGGCATCGCCACCGACTTCGGCGTCACGGTGGAGGAGCCGGCCGCGCCCGCCCAGCCCGCCGCCCCGCCCATGCCCGCGATGCAGCCGCCCGCCGCTCCCCCGGCGCCCGCCGCTCCCCCGGCCCCGCCCGCACCGGCCCCCGGCGCAGGGAAGATCAACCTCGACAAGGGCCGCGTCAGCCTCCAGAAGAACCAGACGGTCTCCCTCGTCAAGGGCGGCCGCCCGCTGCTCTCCCAGGTCAAGATGGGCCTGGGCTGGGAGCCCGCCTTCCGGGGCAAGGACATCGACCTGGACGCGTCGGTCATCGCGTACGGCCCGCAGCGCAACCACATCGACAGCTGCTACTTCGGCAAACTGACCATTCTCAACGGAGCGATCAAGCACTCCGGCGACAACCTCACCGGTGAGGGCGGAGGCGACGACGAGGTCATCGTGGTCGACCTCGGCCGCATTCCCCAGGAGGTCACCGGCCTGGTCTTCACCGTGAACTCCTTCTCCGGGCAGAAGTTCTCGGAGGTCGCCAAGGCCTACTGCCGCCTGGTGGACGCCGCGACCGACCAGGAGCTCGTCCGCTTCGACCTCACGAACGCCGAGCCGCAGACGGGCGTCATGATGGCCAAGCTCATCCGGCAGTTCTCCGGTGAGTGGGAGATGACGGCCATGGGCGAGTTCGTCAAGGCCCGCACCGTGCGGAACATGGTGAAGCCGGCGGCCCAGTCGCTGTAGGCAGCCGTACGACACCTGCGGGGCCCCTCGGCCGGGGCCCCGCAGACACGGCGAGGACGTATGCGGACCAACTCGCCCGTACGCGTGATCCTCGGTTCTAGCGCCGCTGACGCTTCCAGGGCCCGGTGATGGCGAGCATGATGCCGGGATCCTGGATGTTGGCGAACAGGGTCTTCCCGTCGGGTGAGAAGGTGACGCCGGTGAACTCGCTGTACTCCGGCTCCGCTTCGGTGCCGATGTTCAGTTCGTTGCGCGCGATCGGGTACGTCCGGCCGCTGTCGGTGGCACCGAAGAGGTGCTGGACGCCCTCGCCGTCCTCGGCGATGACCAGGCCGCCGTACGGCGAGACGGTGATGTTGTCGGGGCCGCCGAAGTTGCCGTCCTTCGACGGGTCGGGGTTCACGCCGAGCAGGACCTTCAGCGTCAGCGTCCGGCGCTTCGGGTCGTAGAACCAGACCTGGCCGTCGTGCTGGACCGGGCTTTCCTCGCGGGCGTAGGAGGAGACGATGTAGGTGCCACCGTCGCCCCACCACATGCCGTCCAGCTTGCGGGCGCGGGTGACCTGGCCGGCGGCGAACTGCTTGCGCACCGAGACCGACTTCGCGTCGCGGTCCGGGACGTCCACCCAGTCGACGCCGTACACCGTGCCGATCTTCGTGGCGCGGGAGAGGTCGTCCACGTACCGGCCGCCGGAGTCGAAGCACTTGAAGGCCTGAAGACGACCCGCGTCGTCCGCCAGGGTGCGCAGCTTGCCCCGGCCGTGGCAGAAGCCCTCCGGCGGGGTCCAGCGGTACAGCAGGCCGTTGGGGCCGGAGGCGTCCTCGGTCAGGTAGAGGTGACCGCGCTTGGGGTCGACGACGACGGCCTCGTGGGCGTAGCGGCCCAGCGCCTTGACGGGCTTGGGGTCGCGGTTGGCCCGGCGGTCCTCGGGGTCGACCTCGAAGACATAGCCGTGGTCCTTGGTCATGCCGCTCTGGCCGGCCTTGTCCTCGGTCTCCTCGCAGGTGAGCCAGGTCCCCCAGGGGGTGTTGCCGCCTGCGCAGTTGGTCGACGTGCCGGCGATGCCGACCCATTCGGCGACCTTGTCGTGGCGCACCTCGACGACGGTGCAGCCGCCGGACGCGGCCGGGTCGTAGACGAGGCCCTCGGTGAGCGGCACCGGGTACTGCCAGTCGGCCCGGGGACCCTTGAGCTCATGGTTGTTGACGAGCAGGGTGGCGCCGCGCGGGCCGTCGAAGGTGGAGGTGCCGTCGTGGTTGGAGGGGGTGAACTCGCCCGACTCCAGCTTGGTCTTCCCGCTGTAGGTGATGACGCGGTACGAGAACCCGGCGGGCAGCGCGAGCAGGCCCTTGGGGTCGGGGATCAGCGGTCCGTAGCCGACGCCGACGTGCCGGTCCTCGTCATGGCCGTCCGCGGTCTCGGTGTCGGTGGACGCGAGGGCGCCCGGGGCGGTGGCGAGAGCGCCGACGGTGCCGGCCAGGGCGACGCCGGCACCGGTGAGCGCGGATCGTCTGGCGAAGTCCCTGCGGGTGAGCGACATGCTGTCTCCTTTGAGGGGAGTGAGTCGGTCGGGGAGTGGCTGCTGGCGGACCTCGTTGCGCGCACACGCTCCCGTCCGCGCCTGAACACCGGTTGAACGGGAGCCGACGCCGGAGAGCGCTCTTCCATGAATCCGCCAAGCCCTTCTCCCGGAGGGGCCTTGCGCAGACCAAGAAACAGCAGGGACACAGCGGTCCCTGCCGTTACGGCGGCCTCCGGGCCGCGGGATTCGTCACCCCCCGGTGCGGAGGGTCCTGCGCGGCGCCATCGTCCGCCGCGGCGGGGCCTCCCTCTCACCGCGGCAGACGGGTGCCGCTCAACCCCCTTGCTGCGACCGCGCCTTGAACGCGGCCTTCCGGGCTTCCTTCGCCACCTTCTTGTCCGGGTGCAGGCGTCCCATCGCCTCCAGCACCTCCGGGGTGGCGGGGTGGTCGACCCGCCAGGCCGTGGCGAAGAAACCGCTGTGCTGCGCCGCCAGGCCCTCCACCAGCGACTGCAGTTCCGCCGAGTTGCCCTCGGCCGCCAACTGCGCGGCGACGGTGTCGACGGTCAGCCAGAAGACCAGCGACTCCGTCGGTGCGGGCACGTCCGCCGCGCCGTGCTCGGTGAGCCAGACCCGCGCCAGTCCGCCCAGTTCCGCGTCGTCCAGCACCTCGCGCAGCGCCGGTTCCGCCTCCGGACCGACCAGGGACAGTGCCTGCTGACAGCGCAGTCGGCGCAGTGGCGCACCGGCGTCCGAACCGCGTGCCGCGGCCAGCAACTCCCTTGCGGCCGCGAGCGATTCACGGCGCGCCAGCCACTGCTCCGTCTCGGCCTGAGCGGCCGCCGGTGGAAACGCCGACGTGCTGTCGAGCAGGGCGTCGGCGCCCTTGTCCGCCAGCTCCCCCACCGCCGGCGCGGTCAGCCCGGCCTCCAGCAGCCGGGCGCGCATCCCGTAGAGGCCGAGCGGGGTCAGCCGCACCATCCCGTACCGGCTGACGTCGGTCTCGTCGACGGGCGCCGCGGGCTCCTCGTCGGGGTCGGCCATCAGCGCCTCGTCGACCGGCTGGAACTCGACGAGTCCGATGGGCTGGAGGATCCGGAACTGGTCGTCGAGCCGCATCATGGCGTCCGACACCTGTTCCAGCACGTCGTTGGTGGGTTCGCCCATGTCGTCGGGCACGATCATCGACGCGGCGAGCGCGGGCAGCGGCACCGGGCTGTCGCCGGGTCCGCCCTCGCTGACCGTGAGCAGATAGAGGTTGGCCAGCACCCCGTCGAGGAACTCGGCCTCCGCTTCCGGGTCCCAGTCGAGGGACGAGAAGTCGATCCGGCCGTCCTCGTCCACGGCATCCACGAAGTCGTCGAGGTCGGGCACGCTCGCGTCGGCGAGTACGGCCTCCAGTGCGCCGAGCCAGACGCCGAGCACGTCGCCGGGGCTTCCGGTGGTGAGCAGTGCGAGGTCGGCGCCCGTGGCGACCGTTCCCTCCTCCTCGTCGACGATCTCGACGAGTCCGGTGTCGACCGCGACCCGCCAGGCCTCGCTCGCGTCGGCGGCGGCGTCCTCGCCGACGAGCCCCAGTTCCTCGGCAGCGGCGGGCAGCTGCTCCTCCACGAGTTCGCCCCCGGCACCGACACGGGTGTCGGGACCGGCCCAGCGGGCCAGGCGGGCGGCCCGGGAGAGCAGCGGAGTGGCGAGCGCGTCCCGCGCGAGCTCCGCTTCGGAGGCCAGCCGGACCGGCGGCAAGAGGGAGCTGTCTGACATCGGCTGGATCTCCTTGAACCGTACGTGGCGACCGAGAGGTCACCCCGAAACACACGCTCAGCCTAGACGGGTTTCGCCCCATGCCGCCCGGTTCACGTCCCTTCCGGGAGCCGCACCTGGCCGAAACCTTGACAACTGGCCTGAGAACAAAGGAGATTGACGCGCGTAGAAGTCGGCGGACAGTTGTTCACCGAGGTTCGCCGACGTCCTTCGCGGTTCATCCGGGGCCACCGCCTTCTACGCGCGTCACACCGTCCCGTCAGCCGCGGCCCCGCGGTAAACCGCTCCACCTTCGTCCCGGCACCCCTATATCTCCCCGGAGGGATCCCGTTGCCGAGCAAGTCATCCACGCGCCTCGCCGCGCTCACCGTCGCCGCCGCCTGCTCGACCGTCTCCGGCGTGGTCCTCACCACACCGGCACAGGCGGACACAGTGTGCATTCACGACATCCAGGGCACCACCCGGATATCGCCGCTCGTGGGCCGGCAGGTCGCGGACGTGGCCGGAATCGTCACGGGCGTGCGCACGTACGGCTCCTCCAGGGGGTTCTGGATCCAGGACCCGAACCCGGACGACAACCCGGCGACCAGTGAGGGCGTGTTCGTCTTCACCAGCTCCACCCCGAAGGTCGCCGTCGGCGACTCGGTCACGGTGACGGGCACCGTCTCCGAGTACGTCCCGGGCGGCGCCGCCACCGGCAACCAGTCGCTGACCGAGATCACCAAGCCGACGGTGGCGGTGCTCTCCAGCGGCAACGCCGTCCCGGCGCCGGTCGTCGTCGACGCGAGGTCCGTGCCGGACGAGTACACCCCGGCGGGCGACACGGCCGCGAGCGGCTCGATCAACAGCCTCTCCCTGGAGCCGGCCACGTACGCCCTGGACTACTACGAGTCCCTGGAGGGCATGAACGTCCAGATCGCCGACGCCCGTGTGGTCACCGCCACCGACCCGTACACCGAGCTGTGGGTCACGGTGAAGCCGCATGAGCACGCCAACCGTCGCGGCGGCACGGTCTACGGCTCCTACGACTCCCAGAACACCGGCCGGCTGCAGATCCAGTCGCTCGGCTCGACCGCCGACTTCCCCGCCGCGAACGTCGGCGACACGCTCACCGGTGTGACCAGCGGTCCGCTGGACTACAACCAGTTCGGCGGCTACACCCTCGTGGCGGACCGGATGGGCACGCTGAAGAGCGGCGGTGTGCAGCGGGAGACCACACGCAGGCAGGGCCGGGGCGAGCTGGCCGTCGCCACGTACAACGTGGAGAACCTGGACCCGTCGGACAGCAGCTTCGAGGCCCACGCCTCCGCGATCGTGCACAACCTGCAGTCGCCGGACATCGTGTCCCTGGAGGAGATCCAGGACAACAACGGCGCCACGGACGACGGCACGGTCGACGCGAGCCAGACGGTCGGCAAGCTGATCGACGCGATCGTCGCGGCGGGCGGCCCGCAGTACGACTGGCGCTCGATCGACCCGGTCAACGACCAGGACGGCGGCGAGCCCGGCGGAAACATCCGCCAGGTCTTCCTCTTCAACCCGAAGCGGGTCTCCTTCACCGACCGCGCCGGCGGCGACTCCACGACCGCCGTGGGCGTCACCAAGGTGCACGGCAAGGCGCAGCTGACCGTCTCTCCCGGCCGGATCGACCCGGCGAGCGACGCCTGGAAGACCAGCCGCAAGCCGCTGGTGGGCGAGTTCGTCTTCCGCGGGAAGACGGTCTTCGTGATCGCCAACCACCTCAACTCAAAGGGCGGCGACCAGGGGCTGACCGCGCAGTACCAGCCTCCGGCGCGCAGCTCGGAGGTCCAGCGCCACCTGCAGGCGACCGAGGTGAACACCTTCGTCAAGGACGTCCTCGACACGCAGAGGAACGCGGACGTCATCGCGCTCGGCGACATGAACGACTTCCAGTTCTCCGACACCACCAAGATCCTCGAGGGTGGCGGCGCGCTGTGGTCGGCGATCAAGTCGCTGCCGAGGAGCGAGCGGTACACGTACGACTACCAGGGCAACAGCCAGGATCTCGACCAGATCCTGGTCAGCCCGGCGATCCGGCGCGGCTGCGACCTGGACTACGACAGCGTGCACATCAACTCGGAGTTCCACGACCAGATCAGCGACCACGACCCGCAGGTGCTGCGGTTCCGGCCGTAGTTCCGGTACGCGGATCCCGGCTCACGTACGGACGAGCCCAGCCCCCGTCGCAGGGGGCCGGGCTCGTGCCGCTTGTCAGGGACCTCAGGCGTACACCGCGTTCAGCCACTCCTGCCAGGCGGCCTCGTTCACCTTGGCGTCGGCGCCGGGCGCGAAGTCGTGGACGCTGATACCGACCGGCGCGCCCCAGTGGTTGCGGCCGAAGAAACGGATGAGCGCGTCGTCGGTGCGCAACCCGAGGAAGTACGGGTTGCGGTAGTCGACCACCGCGTGGAAGAGCCGGCGCTCAGGCCCCTGCACCTCGACGGTGGTTCCCTCGGCGGTGTTCTCCGCGAGCCCGAGCGCCCGGACCACGGCGGTCAGGGCGTCGGCCGCCATGGACGCCTCGGGGCCGTTCAGCGTCGCGAAGGAGACGGGGCGGGGCGCGAAGTAGGTCAGGTACTCGCGCAGGGTGTGCAGGTAGAAGTCGGTGTGCCTGTTGGCGCCGTCGTACTGGTTGTCCCAGTCCTCTACGAAGATGCCGCTGTGCACATACCGCACCCAGGAGCGCCGGCCGCCCTCGCGCGGCTCGATGGTGTAGTCGAGCTGGTTCAGGGTCTGCTGCGCGATGCCCTCGACGTCCGCGACCCGGTTGGTGTAGCGGCGCGGCGGGTCCCAGACGGTGACCGTGGATCCGAAGGGTCCCTTGCCGCCCTCCCGCGGCTCGGGGGCGTCCATCGGCCACAGCCAGCCGCCGGTGCCGGTGGTGAAGGACTCCCACACCTGCTCGGGCGTGGCGTCGACCTCGAACTCGCGGGCGATCTCGAATTCCTTGGACATGGTGGGCTCCTGCGCGTCAAGTAGGTGGGTCAGTCGGTGGGTTCGACGGTCGGGGACTCGGGTTCCTCGGGGCCGGGTTCGACGGCCCGCGGGGGCTCGGGCTGCGGTGCGGGGGGCTGCGGTGCCACCGTGGGGTGAACGGCCAGGACGATCCGGTGGTCACGGCCCGCTACGGCGTCCGGAGCGTCGTACTTGCGGATCAGGGCGCTGACGCCCGCCGTCAGCTCCTGGATGAACGCGGCACGGTCGGCCGCCGAGGCGAACCGCACCTCGCCGTCGAGCGCGTACGTCGCGAGCCGTTTGCGGGCCTTCGCCGCTCCGGTGATCAGCGAGCCCACGTCCCGCACCAGGCGGGCCCCCAGGGCGAGCAGCCACCGGGCGGAGAGTTGGTCGCGGAAGCGGTCCGGATCGGGCTGGACGGAGGCCAGCGCGAGCGGGCTGATGACGTACGACGCGGCGGTGGCCCGCATCAGGCGCTCGGTGACGTTGCCCTTGCGGCGCTCACCCGCGAGCTCGACCAGCCCGTGCCGTTCCAGGGCCTTGAGGTGGTAGTTCACCTTCTGCCGGGGCAACCCGACCTTGCCGGCCAGCATGGCGGCCGACGCCGGCCCCGCCCCCAGCTCCGCCAGCAGGCGGGCCCTCGTCGGATCCAGCGAGACGGCCGCGGCCTCGGCGTCCTCGATCACGGTGACGTCCAACATGACTGCACCCTCTCACCGAAAACTTTTCTTGTCCAGACAGTCAGAATTTTCGGTGAGCGTGGTGCGGGATGAGCGGGGACGTGGGGGCGCTCATCCGGGCAGCGGGCAGCGGCAGCGGGTGGTCGTAGCGACTGTTGGGGAGGCTCTGACCCATGGCGAGGGTCTTCGGTCTCGGCCGTGGCGTGTGCCTCCGGGCGGGCGTGTGCGCGCTCCTGGGGGGCATGACGCGGTGGACCGGAGTGCGCGGTCCGTGCCGAAGTGGAAGGGAAGGGGAAGACGGCGGTGATGCGACCTGGGCGCGGGTCCAGTTCACTGGACCTCGCTGGCAGCGTCGGCCCAGGCCCGCCGCCGATTCGCACCCGGCCCCCGGAACGCGAGGTCGACGACCACGACGCCCCCGAGCGACGCGGCCTGGGACGCGACCGCCCTGCCCGGCCGGGCCGACGCTGCGGTGGTGCCGCTAACCCTTGGACCCCTCCAACCGGGCCAACTGGGTCTGGAACCAGTCGAGGCGGGCCTGCAGCAAGGCGGCCTCCGCGACGAGTTCGCGGACGCCCAGGCCGGCGGACACGGCTGCGGCGCTCTGGCCGGCCCATACCCGCAGCCCTTCCCCCGCCAACCGCTCGAACACCGCCAGCGCCAGCGACGTACGGCCCGCCGGACACCCGGCGCACGTCGCCCGAAGTGCGCGCCAGCCCGGCCTGCCCCAGCCGGCGTCGGTCAGCGCCACGGCCGTCGCCCCGCACGCGCACGGTCCGACCGTCATGCTTCGCACCCGCTGGCGCGCGTACCGGAACCCGCGCTCGAAGCGGATGTAGGCGCCGAGGACGGAAACCTCGAGCAGCACGGCTTCCCGGTGCTCGGCGGTGCACAGCAGCCCCTCGGCCTCCGCACGGTCGTGCACACAGTGGAAGCCGCAGTCGCAGCGACGGTACGGCGCCCGGTGCCGCAGCCCGTAGGCACACCGCGCCTCGTCGCGGACCCCGTAGGTCAAGGCGCCGCCCAGCGACACACCGGTGAACCCGGCCCGGGTGCCGTCCTGGGACAGGACCGGGTGGGCGATCTTGTATCCGGTCGGCGGCTCCGTCGGTCGTTCCTCGGGGAGCCGCAGTCTCATCGGGCTACCGGTACCTCTTCGGCAGCGGACGTCTCCAGCTCCTCCAGCGCCTCGACCGCTTCGAGCCCGGCCTCTTCCTCGTACGGCTCCGGGTGCTCCTCCGCGACCCCGGTGGCGAGTGCCTTGCCCAGCTTCATGACGCCTCCCGCTGTTGTTACCGTCCCGGCCATGGTGACCCATGAATCCCGGTTTGGCACCAGTGCCCGACCCTTCACGCCCCCTCACAGCGCCCCGAGCGCCTCCGCCCTCGCGTTTCCAGACCTCTCAACTCCGCGAGGTGAGATGACAGAGCCGTCTTCGCGACAACGGACGCACAACCTGACAGGCCGAGCCAGACGTCACAGCATCACTAATCGATACCGTGTAGAAGAATTCAGTAGAGCTTCACGATTGTCGCGCCGAGACTGTTTCCATGACGACTTCTCCCCTCGCCCGCCCGCCCTTCGGCCGCGCTCTGTGCGCGATGGTCACGCCCTTCACCGCGGCCGGCGCCCTCGACCTCGACGGGGCGCAGCGGCTCGCCGACCGGCTCGTGACCGAGGGCTGCGACGGCCTGGTGCTGTCCGGCACCACGGGCGAGTCGCCGACCACGACGGATGCCGAGAAGGCCGCGCTGGTACGGGCGGTACGGGAAGCCGTAGGTGAACGGGCGTCGATCGTGGCGGGCGTGGGCACCTCGGACACGCGGCACACCGTGGCGCTGGCGCTGGCGGCCGAAAAGGCCGGTGCGGACGGGCTGTTGGTGGTCACGCCGTACTACAGCCGACCCCCGCAGGACGCGGTCGAGGCGCACTTCCGGGAGATCGCCGACGCATCCGGACTGCCGCTCGTGCTGTACGACATCCCCGGCCGCACCGGCACCCGCATCGAGCCTCGGACGATGATCCGGCTCGCGGAGCATCCGCGGATCGTGGCGGTCAAGGACTGCGCGTACGACCTCCTCGGCACCCAGAAGGTACTGGCGCGCACGGAACTCGCGTACTACGCGGGCTGCGACGAGCAGGTACTCGCGCTGTACGCGGTCGGCGGCGCCGGATACGTGAGTACGGTCGCGAATGTGGCGCCGCGTCAGTTCCGCGCGATTCTCGACGCGTTCGACTCCGATGCCACGGCGGATGCGGCCCGCCTTCAGCAACGGGCCATTCCCCTGATCGAGTTGATGATGGCCTCGGGTCTGCCCGGTACGGTCACGGCGAAGGGGCTGCTCGGCCGCCTCGGCCTGCCGTCCGGCCCGGTGCGTCCCCCGCTGCGTCCCGCGGACGCAGCGGCGCTGGACGACCTGGTGACGGCCTACCGCGAGCTGACCGGCATCAAGTGATCACGAGGGGTGCCGGCCCGGGCGCAATACCGTCGCCCCTCCGCCCGCCCTGCCGTACGTTGACCAGATGAGCCGACCGCTGCTGTATCTCGACGTCGACGGCCCCCTCAACCCGTGGGCCGCGCAGCCGGAGCGCCGCCCCGAGGGCTACACGACGATCCGGGTGGCCCTCCAGGGGCGCGCCCTGCGGGTCTGGCTCCACCCCGGCCACGGCGAGGCGCTGCTCGGCCTCGGCTATGAGCTGTGCTGGGCGAGCACGTGGATGGATGCCGCGAACCGCTGGATCGGACCGGTCATCGGCCTCCCCGAGCTCCCGTACGTCGACTTCGGCGCCGGTCTGTTCGCACTGCGGCCCGACGGGGTGCACTGGAAGACCGAGGCGATCGTCGCCCACGCCGCCGGCCGCCCGTTCGCCTGGGTGGACGACGAACAGAGCCCGGCGGACGAGGCGTACGTCACGGGTCATCACCCGGGCCAGGCCCTGCTGTACCACGTCGACCCGCGGATCGGGCTCAGGGAGAGCGACTTCGCGGTTCTGGCGCAGTTCGCGGCGACGATTGCGGAGTAGACGCCGGGCCCGGGACGGAGGCGGTCCGGCGGGCCACCGCCTCGGTTCGCCGACCTGGGCGGGGATGCCACCGGACAGGGTCGTGGTCGGGCCCCGCCCCGCGCCGATCCGGCCCCTCGGCGGGAGACGCGAGCACGCGGCCGGGCCCGCGCTCCAGCAGATCTGCCGCCGCTCCTCTCGCCGGGCCCAGTCGCTCGCGAGCGCCCTGCCGGGCCGTCCTGAGCCATGGGAGGGCGCTCGACGTCGGCCGACATCGACGACCGCCGGCAGCTCGGCAGTGCGTGGGAGCCCCGATCCACGGGGCGGCCTCGGTTCACGGCCGCCCCTCACAGCTGTGGCTGTGCGGAATGAGAAGCAGGTCAGACGCTCGACCCGTCCCGGCGGCCTGTGGAGGCATTCGTCGACGCCGTCCGGCTCCCGGAAGCCCCGATCGACGGCGGTCCGGGTACGCACTCCCACTGTTCGGCATCGGCTACGAGTACGTACCCCGGGGATGCTCGGAGCGTCCTGGTGGACGGCGCCGGATACGCCGCCGGAACGGGTCAGCGGCGAGCTAGACGAGTCTGTCCAAATGCCTGCGGGCATGAAGAGAGGGTGTTCAAGATCCGTTTGTGACGACAGAACTGAACACCCTCGTGACCGCACTGTACGTGAAGATCGACGACGAGTGGGCGG